>JASHOO010000323.1 GCA_030041035.1 Bryobacteraceae bacterium
ACGCGATGGTGGGGTCGATTGGGGACCTTGCCAGATTATTGGCCAAAGGTACGGAAGTTCCCGAGGAGTTCTACTTCGCCGCCGGGTTGACGATGCTCGGAGCGATATGCAGCGACAGATTGAGTCTTTCGCTGTCGTTTGATGTTGAACCTAGACTTTATACCGTACTGCTAGGTGAATCGTTTTCGGTTAAGAAAAGTACGGCGATGAAAAAGACCATCGCTTTCTTTCGGAACGTGGCAAATACGGTTGCGGTTGAGTACGGCGTAGCCAGTGCCGAGGGGCTTGCGAGGATTCTCCGCGATAAGCCAGATGTAGTTTTGGCGTATGACGAACTTCAGGCGTTTGTGCAAAAATCGCTCGTGAAAGGATCTACACTGTTGCCGATGGTGACCTCGCTGTTTGAACAGAACCATTGGCACAACGCTACAAAGAATGCCAGTGCGTCTTTTGAAGTCGATGATGCACATCTGTCCGTCATTGGCTGCTGTACGAGCGACACGTATGCAAAAATGTGGAACGATCAAGCAATCGCGATTGGTTTTTTGAATCGTCTTTTTATCGTCAATGCAGATCGGCGCACGCGGGTTGCATGGCCCGTACCGCCCAGCCAAACGGACTTGGATAGAATCCGGCAACGGCTGGTTGGGCAATTGGAACAGCTTCCCAAGACCCTGGACATCACCCCGTCGGCCAAGAGCCTGTGGGCTGGGTGGTATAACAAGATCCCTCCCACGGAGCATGCACGCCGATTGGATACTATCGGCTTCCGGTTGCTTTCACTGGTTGCCTTTACAACTGACAAAGAAATCATCGACGATGAAACCGTCGGGACTGTGACTGCAATTTTGGATTACGAGTTAAAGATCCGTACTCTCACCGATCCCATCGACGCAGACAACAAAATCGCCGCGTTGGAGGAAAAGATTCGTCGCCAACTTGGACAGCGAGGCCCGTTAACCGACCGTGAGTTGCGACAACATACTCACGGGGACCGAAATGGCATCTGGGCGTTTCAGGCAGCAAAGCGAAACCTCGCCGACATAGGGGACGTGAAGTACGCCGACGGAAAGTACCACCTCATGAATCACTCGACGTAGCCAAAACTGTAGCCACGCCAAATTTTGAGGTTATCTCAAGTGATACCAAAGGCTTAAACAAACCAAGGAGGTGAGAGAAGAGAGATAGGACTCGTTTCTCTCTCTCCTTTTATCCATCATGAGTTCGAGTAAGGTATTTGGATTCATTGCATTGTGGCCGAATTCGAGTTGGCTACAAAAATGGCTACGCGCGTCAGCCGAAGGTCGTGAATTGTTCTTGGAAAATTAGTTCACACTCCGTACCACCGGATCTTCCTTGAAGTATTCGAGTGCCGGACAGTGCCATAATCCCGAACCCTGGACAATTTGAATTTTTTCCCGGAAATTAGATCTGGCTTTGCGATGGCGCTAAGTACCAGAAGTAAGACGAGTTAACTCCGGCGCTGGCGTCGGCAGCATCACTTATAACTGGCGTGGATCTCCGCTAAGTGCAACGCGGCGAAGACCGAGTGCTCCCCGCCGTCATAACTGAATGTGAGAGAGCGGGATTTGGATATTTCCAGCCATCGCTCCCACCGCAATCCGCCGGAAGCTGCCACCGCCAAGTTGGTGATTCCGAAGGAGATAATTCGGATTTGCGAATCAACTGCCTTTGGATCAACAAGATGGCACATGGTCACCGCAGTACCTCGCAAAATAAGGAGTTAACCACGACACATTTTTGTGTGCGCCGGTATGGACCTGGCCAGGCAATCGCGACTTCCGAACTGGCGACCTACCGCTGTCAGGACCAGATCGTTGGAACCTACATTGGGCATCCTGGACGCCCTGCTTGTCTCTCAACCATCAGGCTAGTGAGCGCGGAGCTATGGTGCCCAAGTGCATGTAAAACTGGTTCCGTCCGCAGATAGATTAGAGCACGTCGAAGTTTGCGGGCTAGTCCGACTACCAACCTTGTTGATTTCCTCAATATCCGGAGCCGGAAAATTTTCGATTGCGCCGCTGGTCGTGCTGTCGGTTGCGTAGTTCGTACTTGCCAGACCTGTGTAGTCTGCGCCGAAACTAACCGTGCCGAAGTCAGACATCGGCAGAATGCCTCCGTTAAACGTGCAGCACGGAGCTTCGGCAATCCACTCAGCCGACGATCGAGCGGCACCGGACACCGTAGAGCTTGTGCTGTAGGAGCCTCCTGTCGTTTCGTCTGTGATAGTCACGTTGAATTCCCCGCTGCTGTAGGACACTGATGCAGAGATAACATCCCCAGGCTTGATCACGACGCTGGTGATTTCAACCAAATTCTCTGGATAAAATTCATACCAGGCGTAGTAGCTGGGAGTTCTCCCCTGACAGTCGGACAAGGTTCCCGTTTGCTCGACAGTGTCCGAATTGTAGCCATCTAGGCCCACCCAAAATGCGGCATATTGATCACCTCTCACCCCCGAACAGTTAGCTGTCGGCACGATCCAGGAACCTTGGGCCGAGGTAAACGACGAGCCAAGCACCGCGTAGCCGCTCCAGTTAGTACTGCTTGCCGTGCCGTTGCCGAACTCGAATTTCTCCCGAATCGGCCCGAACCGGCGCGGGAATGTTCTTTCCATCGTATTTTGCGAGAGCGAGACACGCGAAACCTGCCCGTATGCGGGCAAAAACGCCAGCGCTCCCACTATTCCTAAACGCATCGATAGCATCTTCTTCGCCCTCCTGTGACTGGAAGGTGTTCGTTAGCGGTTGGACACCCCGGTTACGACCCTCCAGATTCGGTCCAGTATACAGCCAGTGCTCTTGTTTTGATCCTGCGAGTTGTATGTCCTTTTAAATTAAGGGCGAATCGCCAGCTAACTTTTGCCGTACGTCCTGTGCCAACCTTTGTGGACTAGCAAAAGACCAACGATCTGGCTTACCTTTGTGATCGGAGGTTGGATAGCAATGAACGCGCTCACAAGCTTTTTTCGGGACGAACAAGGGCAGGACCTGATCGAATACACGCTGTTGCTGGCCTTTGTGTGTTTGGCATCGGCGGCGCTGTTTATTAGCGCGGGTGGGGACGTGGCGGGGATTTGGACCGCTACCAACAGCCAGCTTGCTGCGGCGAATACGTCGGCGAGCTAAGTTGCGAACCCTGTGCTTGCCGATTTCGGCTGTGGCACGCCAATCGAGGAGAACAGTCCATGTTGACTGGATTCATAAAAGACGACCAGGGACAGGATTTGATTGAGTACACATTGTTGCTCGCATTCGTTTGCATCGCTACGGTGGCCTTGTTTGTAAGTTCTGGCGGAAGCTTGGCGGGTATTTGGACTTCTGCAAATTCTGATTTGGCGAGTGCGAATACGTCGGCGAGCTAACTGGGGGATTCCATGCTGCGCTTTATGAATGACCATCCGGCAGTCATCAAATGCACGCTGGCGGTAGCGTTTGTGTGTCTGATGGCGTCGGTGTGGTTGGGAGTACTCCACCCGTAGGATAGTTTCCCAAAGGCTGATTGCCCCCGATCAAGCATCCGGCTGCGGCAACAGCGCCCACATCGTCTGGGTCGGTGAGTAAAAATCGAGCGGGGGTTGAAGAACACGACGATTTTGACATTGCTGATGGTGTCCAAGGCGCTGGGAACCACGGTTTCGGAGTTGCTGAGGGGGTTGGAAAAGAAGGTAGAGGTGATGAGAAAATAGCCGATTTCAGTGATATGATTTCTGTGGTTTGGTCGAGTTAGCCAGTCTGCCAGGACAGAAAAGGCGATGAGGACCAGAATCCAACGCGCCAGCAGATATCTGATAATGCTCGTGGCCATCCTGGTGGCCGGGTACTTCGTCTTATCCCTTGTCTCCGAAGCCAAACGCTTCAAACTAACGTTGGAAAACGCGACCAGGGGAGGGGTATCCCTGCCTCGTTTCATAGAGGCCTTCGGGAGTCTGTTTCTTCCCTCCAGCATTACCGAAAGCACCACGAAAAAGGTTACGGCTACGTTCTATGCCAGTGAGCATTTGCCACAATCGTTTGTCGAACACCTCAAGAAAGACGGGATGGCAGCGAGGATCGACAAAGCTGAAGCCATGCAAGTTCGCGCCGAACTTCTTGCTCCGGGTGTGGAGATAAGTGGCGATGCCAAGCAGGACAAGCCCCTTGACAGCGAGGCTATTCCTTTTGAATGGTTCTGCCGTTTCAAGGATCGCGGCACTTATGAAGTAACCGTGCGGTTTGCGGTACTGGACCCTCAGAGCGTTGTCACGTCGGTGGGGGAAGTGAGAAAGCGCATTGAGGTTACCACCCCAGGTGGAATGACCCAGAGGTGGGTCTGGATTGCAGGATTGATATCGGGGACCGTTGCATTTATTGGCGGAGTTCTGGCCATTATCGGATTTTTTAGAAAGAAAGGAACCGTCGCCCCTGCTCCTGCCGCATTGCCACCCACGGACGGCACTCCGAACCCGGCCACCAGACGCGGCAACTAGCCGCCGTGCTACCGTGGTTCTGCGATGGCGGGGTTGTTTGAGGGGGTGTAGTGGCTTCGATCCGAGGCGAGTTCAACGTGCGTAGCGTAAACAGGTTCGGCGAATCCTACGTTATATTTGTCTTATGAAGATATTCGTAAGCCACGCCGTTCGCGATAAGGAGTTGGCAGCGAAGTTGGTTGACCTTTTGCAGTTGGGTGCAGGTGTTCCGCATTCCGATATTTTTTTCAGCTCGGCTAAGGGCAGTATTCCGAATGGCCATTTCTTCGTGCAACACATTCTCCAGGAGCTGAATGCTGCCGAATTGATCGTCGCTATCTTGTCTCGGTCATACTTTGAGAGTGAGTTCTGCCTCGCGGAAGCAGGCGCAGCACTAGCAC
>JASHOO010000324.1 GCA_030041035.1 Bryobacteraceae bacterium
CTGCGGGACGTTGGCCCGGCCGTCTAGATGCAGATGCCAGCAGCCTTACACCGGCTTGGTCATGTCCCGGTGTGTTACCTTGGCGCGGTAGCCGGCTTCCGCCAGGTTTTTGCGGATCTGATCGGCCATCATCACCGAACGATGGTGTCCGCCCGTGCACCCGAACGCGATCGTGAGATAGCTCTTGCCCTCGCGGATGTAGTGCGGAAGCAGATAAACCAGCAACGCCGATATCCGCTCGATAAACTCCACGGTCTGCGCAAAGGAGCGGATGTAGCGCGCCACGCTGGGATGCCGGCCGGTGAGCTTCTTAAAGCGCGGGATGTAGTTGGGGTTCGGCAGAAAGCGCACGTCGAAAACCAGGTCAGCATCGGGCGGCACGCCGTGCCGGTAGCCGAAGCTGGTGACATAGACCATGATCTTTTGCTCCTCGCGCTCGCCGATGAACTTTTCCCTGATGAAATCGCGCAGTTCGTGAACCGTGAACTTGGAAGTATTGATGGTCAAGTCCGCCAGCTTGCGAATCGGGGCAAGCAGCTTGCGCTCCTGCTGGATGCTCTTGGAGATCGACTGCTCGGTACCCAGCGGATGCGGCCGGCGTGTCTCGCTGAAGCGGCGCACAATGGTGTCGTCATCCGCCTCCATAAACAGCAGACGCGTGGGAATCTCCCGGCGGATGCGCGCGTAAAGCTCGGGGAATCGCTTCAAGCCTTGCCCCTCGCGGATGTCCACCACCAGCGCCGCAAAACGAATGGACGCCGAATCGCGCGTAAGCTCGGCGAATTTCGGAATCAGCCCGATTGGCAGATTGTCGACCGAATAGTAGCCCAGATCCTCGAAAACCTTCAGCACGGAGCCTTTGCCCGAACCGCTCAGGCCGGTGATGATCACCAGTTCGGCGCTGGGCGCGGCGCGCTTGTCGCCGGCACGCCGCAGGGGGTGGTCCAGGCTGGGATGGGCCATCCGGTGCTAGGCTTCCACCAGGTCGAAATTGCCGTCGCGGCGGCGCACAAGAATCGCCAGGCGGTCGGTCTCGGCGTCGCGGTAGACCAGGTAGTCCCGGTCCTTTTCCATCTCCAGGAGCGCCTCATCCAGCGTCATGGGTTTGCGGCGCTCGTGGTGATTGATGCGAAAAATCCGCTTCTCTTCGGCCTCGCTCGCAGCTTCCTCGGGGAGCGCCGGCGCGGCTTCGCTCTCCGCGACGGTTCTCTTCGGGGCCCGCTTGGTGTCGCGCCACTTCGCCCGCACCTTGATGGCCTGCTTTTCCAGTTTCTCCACCGCCGAATGGATCGCCGTAAACAGGTCCGTGTTCTCGCCCAGGCACACCAACGGATGATTATGGTAGTTCACGGTAATTTCGGCGCGATGCAGATGCCGTTCGTGAGAGAGCACTACATGTGCCTCCCGCTCGTCTCTTCCATCGAGCAGCTTCCCCACTTTGTCCAACCTTGCCTTGATTTTCTGAAGCTGCGCAGGAGCCAGTTCCACTTGTCTGCCCGTGTATGTGATTCGCATGTGTGGACCTCCGGGGTCACCCGGGACCAGTTTAGTTCCGGATACGTCGTTGATGGGTGGAGGGGATTTTCATGTCCTCGCGGTATTTCGCCACCGTCCGCCGCGTCACCTGGATGCCCGACGTCTGTAGCATCGCGGTGATCTGCTCGTCGGTGAGCGGGTGTGCGCTGTCCTCCTCTTCAATCATTTTCTTGACGCGGCGTTTCAGGAGCAACAGCGGTGTGCCGCTTCCCGAGGGTCCCTGCACGGCCTCGGAGAAGAAGTAACGCAGCTCAAACACTCCCTGCGGGGTATGCACGTACTTGCCGGCAACGGCGCGGCTGACCGTGGAGGGGTGCACCCCCACTTCCTCCGCTACTTCCTTGATCATCATCGGCTTCAGATAATCGAGGCCCTGCGCCAAAAACTCCGTTTGGCGCCGCACTATACTTTCGCAGACCTTCAGGATCGTCTGTTTCCGCTGTTCGATGTTCTTCATCAACTGGATGGCCGACGTGTAGCGCTCCCGCACGTAGTCCCGCACGTCCTTGGTCGCACCCTGATCTCGATCCAGCATCTTGCGGTACTGCGAATTCAAGCGGAGCTGCGGGATCTCCTCGTCGTTCATCTGGATGATCCAGTTGTCGCCGTCCTTGGTGATGTAAACATCGGGTTCGACTACGCGCGCGCCCGGCCCGGAGTACCGCAGGCCCGGCCGCGGGTTGAGCCGCTTGATCGCCCGCACCGCAATCTCGATATGTTCGGCCGGCCGCCCCAGCACCTTCGCCAGCTCCCGTAACTGGCGCGTCTCAACCAGGCGCAGATGATGGGCCACAATCTGCCAGGCCACTCCACCCTTGGCATTCCGGCTCTCCAGTTGCAATAGCAGGCACTCTCGCAGGTCGCGCGCCCCTACCCCGGCGGGATCGAGCGATTGCACGGCCTTGAGCGCTGCTTCGATCTGCTCCTGCGTGTGACCGCCCATGGCCGCGATCTCTTCGAGCGGTGCCGTCAAATACCCATCTTCATCCAGATTTCCGATGATGGTTTCGGCCGCGTCACGAATCTCGTCGGAGAGCACGCTCACGCTCAGTTGCGAGCGCAGGTGATCGCCTAACGTCAGGGGAGCCGAAAGGAAGGTTTCGAACGAGGGTTTTTCGACCGATTCAGCCGCGGGACTCTTGTATCCCGGGTCCAGGTATTCGTCGAAGAACGAGCCGAAATCAATTTCGTCGAACGGATCGGCAGCCGCCGGCGTTTCCGCAGTCTGCGGCGTGGCGTCCAATGGCGTGACGCCTTCCGCTACCTCCTGCTCTTGGGGAAGACTGGCCTCCAGAGTCACCTCGCTCGATCCGACCTCCGCCGCCTCAACTATGCCGTTTGTGCTTTCCAGAATCTGCTGATCGGCAGGCTCGATGCGTTCCGGCGCCTCGAGCAGCGGCTGCAACTCTTCAGGAGTGATCTCTTCGGCACCGTCCTCGGTCACTTCTTCCAGGACCGGGTTGTTCACGATCTCCTGGTTGATCATCTCCTTCAATTCCAGACGGTTCAGTTGCAGCACCGTTACCATCTGGACCAGGCCTGGGGTGAGGATCTGCTTCTGCGCGACCTTGAGTTGAAGTCTGGGCGAAAGCAAACTCATTTACGACTCTTATGATAACAAAAGCACCAGCAACTTCTTTCGGCCCGTTACGTGCTAAGGAATACGGAAAAGCCTCCCTTTAGTTAACCCAGCAGCTCCAGCACGACCTCAAGTTCGCTGCGCGTGTGCTCATCGCCTGTCTCGGTGCAGACCGCGATGCCGCGCCGGTAAATTTCTCGCGCTTCCTCGGCTTGGCTGGCTTTTTCGAGGGCCTGCCCGCAGTGATAATACGCCGCTACGTATTTGGGATTCAGCTCGATCAGCTTCCGGTAGTGTTCCACCGCCTGCTGATGCTCGCCTGCCGTCGCATAAGCCATCGCCAGCCCGTAGCGCGCAAAGCTGTCGCCCGGATTCTGAGCCACCAGGTTCTTCAACGCTTCCAGCCGGTTCTCCGCCATCCCTGTGCTACTATACCTCGGTGGCATGCCCGTTTTTTGAACCCTCGGAACAATGGCAGGAGGCCACAACACGCATGCCGCTCGGTGATCTCTGGCGCGGCGTGTGCCGGGCCCAAGCCAGACCGTTTACTCCGGGGGACTCCGCAGCGGCTGAACTTTGCAACATGGGGTATGTGCGCGGAAGATGCGCGCGCTATCCGCAAACGGACGCGGGCGACGCAGTCCGGTTCCTGGTCGCCCGCGATCGGGACGATTTGATCCGGATCGAGTTCGTTGTGGAACGCGATCATCATCCCTACGCTCACGGTACTCTCGAATACAGCCGGGCTCTTCGCCGTCTCGCCGGCCCGGACGCGGCCTCCGTCCTCAACCGGCAAGCCCTGGCATATGTGGAGAGTTATCTGCGCCGCCGGCCGTCCGCGGCGGATTAGCGCCTTTGTCTTCCATGCAGGGTAAACCTGTTCGCGAATCGCAATCGGAATATTCGGAGCTCGCGCTGCCGAACGACGCCAACGTGCTGGGTCACGTATTAGGCGGCAAGGTCATGCACCTCGTCGACCTGACGGGCGCACTCGCCGCGCTGCGGCACGCACGGTGTCCGGTCGTGACCGCCTCCGTCGACCATATGAGCTTTCTGCACCCCGTGCACATCGGAGAACTGATCCTGCTGCGTTCTTCCGTGAACCGCGTGTTCCACACTTCGATGGAAGTTGGAGTGAAAGTCTGGGTTGAGGATCTGCGCACCGGCGGTCGCAAGCATACGTCGTCAGCCTATCTGACGTTCGTGGCTGTCAATGCCGAAGGCAAGTGCGTGCCGATCGCGCCCGTAATCCCGGAAACCGCCGAGGAAAAAAGACGCTACGACGAGGCCTTAGAGAGACGCGAATACCGTCTCGACCTGCGGCGAACCCTGAAGCCTTAGCGGCTGGAGCCCGCGGGAACACACAGCAGGTTATCGATCAGCCGCGTCTTACCGATCCAGATCGCGCCCGCAATGCGCACCCTGCCCTCAATTCGCGCGACCGGCTGCATTTCCTCCGGATCCACGATCTCGAGATATTCCACTCGCACCTCCGGACGCCCTTCGAAAACTCGCGCCGCCTCGCACCTGACCGCATCGGCGTCCGTGGCGCCCGCAGCCACAAGCCCTTGAGCTGTTCGCAGCGCCCGGATGAGCACCGGAGCGATCCGCCGCTCCTCCACGCTGAGAAGCTGATTGCGCGAGCTCAGCGCCAGCCCATCCGCGTCACGCACAGTCGGCACTTCCACGATCTCCACAGGCACGTTGAAATCGGCAACCATGCGCCGGATCACGGCAAGCTGCTGGGCATCCTTTTCGCCAAAATAGGCGCGTCCAGGCCTCACGATGTTGAGCAGCTTGAGCACCACCGTGGCCACGCCGCGAAAGTGCCCGGGACGGAACCGGCCGCACAGGTGCTCGGTCAAACGCTCCACTTCAACGAACGCGCGCTGCGGACGCGCATACATCTCTTCCACCGATGGCGCAAAAACAATATCCACGCCGCGCTCGGCGCAAAATTCCACGTCTGGTGTGAGCGTGCGCGGGTAGCGGTCATAATCGTCGGCCCGGTCGAACTGAATGCGATTCACGAAAATGCTCGCAACCACGCAGCCGCACTCGGAGCGGGCAACCTCCATCAACCGTCCGTGCCCCGCGTGCAGCGCCCCCATGGTGGGCACCAGGCCGATCACCCGTCCCGCCGCCCGGATCCCATCCAGCGCCCGCTGCACCTCGGCGACCGATTGAACGACCTGCGCGCTCACTTCCCCGAGCCGCCGGCGCCGTGGTCGAGCGCCGGAAACCGTCCGCAACGCACTTCCTGCGCGTAGGTTCTTGCCGCCTCCACCATCAGCTCCCCGAGCTGCGCATACTGTCTCACGAACGGCGGTACGGATTCGTCATTCAGCCCGAAAGCATCGTAACTCACCAGCACCTGCCCATCGCAAAACGGTCCCGCACCGATGCCGATCGTCGGAATGCTCAGCTCTCGAGTCACCCGCCGCGCCACCTCGGCCGGAATCGACTCCAGCACGATCGAGAACGCTCCTGCCGCCTGCAAAGCCCTGGCATCTTCCACCAGTTGCTCGGCTTCCGGCTCGCTTTTGGCCTGCATGCGATAGCCGCTCAACTGGTGAACGTGCTGCGGCAGCAGCCCCAGGTGCCCCATCACCGGTATCCCTGCCTCCACCAGCCGCGCCACCACTTCGCCAACTGCACGCCCGCCTTCCAGCTTGACGGCCGCTGCTCCGCCTTCCTGGATCAGCCGGCCCGCACTTCGCACCGCCTCGTTCACCGTCAGCTGATAAGTAAGAAAAGGCATGTCCGCGATCACCAGCGCCCGCCGCGCGCCTCGCGTCACCGCTTTCGTATGATGCACTACAGCGTCCAGGGTTACCGGCAGCGTGGAATCCTGGCCCTCAATCACCATGCCCAGCGAATCGCCTACCAGAAGGGCGTCCATGCCAGCCCGGTCCAGCAGGCGCGCCATCGTGGCGTCGTAAACCGTGAGCATGGCGATTCTCTCGCCGCGCTGCTTCTTTTCCTGAAGATCGCGAATCCGCACACGCCTGGTGGGCTCGGCCATTCCGCTTCTATGTTCTCACAGAGGGAGACGAGGCAGGACTACTGGGGCTCGTCCTTGTACATGTACTTGATATTGGGCTTGTAGAGCAGCAGATTCGGCTCGCCGTCGCGATTTACCTTTAAGCACGTTTTGTCGTACCACTCGATCACGCCGTGCAACGTCTCACCGTCGCGCAGCACGAACACCATGGGTGTTTTGGCTTGCATCTGCTTGACGTAATAAAAATTCTCGGCGTTGGTTTGATCTGGAGGAACGGGCTTTTTCTGGGCACGGCGTGGCGCGTTCAGCTGCTCTTTGATTTCATTAAAAGACGGACGGATGAGTTTTCGATTCGCGGACTCCACAGCTTTGCCTTCCTTGATTTCAAAATACTCGGTAATCGTTGAGCTCAATCCGAGAGCCGAGCTTATGGTGGATCGAGATGTACGACTTGAACTTATAAATATCACAACATCGCGACTGCCGCAACGCAGCCATCTGTGCGGAACAGAACGATGCTGCGGGGCTGCGGTACTAGCCGTACTGCGTCCCCCGAATCTGCACCATAGAAACTTTTGATTGGACCCGCCCCGCCCGCGGCACTACGCTCGAAATTGGTTCATGGCGTCGCAACTCGATCTTCTTCACCAGATCAGCAAGATTGTCAGCTCCGGATCCACGCTCGACGAGATGCTGCAAGCGCTCATCCGGCTGGCCGTCGACGTCACCAGCTGCGATGCCTGCCTCGTCTATCTGGCTGAGCCGGATGGCGATGAAGTATTGCGCGCGTCGCAACTGCCTCACTCCGCAGAAATCGGGCAGATTCGCATCAAAGCCGGCGAGGGCGTGACCGGCTGGGTGGCGCAGCATAAGTCCGTCGTGGCGCTCGACGCCAACGCCTTCGCGGACAAGCGATTCAAAAAGCTCCCGGGCCTGGTGGAGGATACCTTCCACGCTTTTGTCTCGGTGCCGCTGGTCAGCCGCGGCGAGGTCATCGGCGTGATCAACGTGCACCACAAGCAGCCGCGCAAGCACTCCACTGAAGAAATCGCCTTGCTCACCTTCATGGGTGAGCAGATGGGCGGAGCCATCGCCAAGTCACGCTTGCACGAAGAGAATGCCCGGCTGCACGAGGAAACCCAGGAAATGAAGCGCCAGTTGGAAACCCGCAAGCTGGTCGAGCGGGCCAAGGGCATCTTGCAATCCAAGTACAAATTAACCGAGGAAGCCGCCTATCTCAGGCTGCGCAACGAGAGTCGCCGCCTTCGGCGCCCCATGCGCGATCTGGCGGAAGCCATTATTCTGGCCGAGGACGTTGCCTCCAGCAGCGGAACCAAGGCCGGCGGTGGCGAACCGCTTTAGGCCGTCGCCGGTAGCGCCTGCGGCGCGGCGAGTAAAGCCGATTCCACTAACCAGGAAATGTGCGGCCTCTCGAACGGCGCTGCACAGTAATCGGCCGCCCCCGCGTCCAGCGCGTCCAGCCATTCCGACGTTTCCGGAATGCGGCTGACTACCACCATCGGTAGTTGAAGCCCGCTCTGCTTGAGCTCGCACAGAAGATCTCGGTACTCGCCGCGTTCCGAGTTGCAAAACACCACATCAGCATGGCGTTGCGCAGCGACGGAAAGGCATTCCCGCGCCGATCTGGTCCAATGCAGCGCGCGCCCGGGTTTCGAAAGCGCACGGCTCAGTTCTGCTGCCAGCGCTCCATCCAGCCCGTGCAGAATGAAGTTTTGAGTTGCGGCACGATGCGTGGGCATATGTCTCCATTCACTCGACCGGGAGATTCGCCGCATCGGTACAGACCGCTTCACGGCGATTGTGTGGCAGTGCGACCTACTTGCTATTTAGAATAAGATGCCACGCTGCCCCATGTCCAATGGAACTTTCGAATCGCCGCGATAAGCGAAACAGTAGAGTAATATCCGAATCTATTAACCTATTTCCCGGCCTTTTTTACCGGCACGCTCCTCAGGGGCCGCGCGCACGCCGTCCACAGCTCCACCGCGCCGATCGAATCGGCATCGCCACGCCATAAAGCCGTAACAGATTCGTCATACCGGGGTTGCACACCCTTTAATGTTGGGATATGCTTCCTCACATTAACCGTCTCTGCGGGCCTGATAGCACGCGATTTATACAGTCGGCCGGCAGGTACGTGGGGTTTGCATATCCAGCCGTTTGCAGCGTGTTTAACAGGAGGGTTGATGACCACGAGATGTGCCGTGCGAAGTCTATTGCCTGTGTTTCTGCTTGCGGCCTCCGTTTCCCCTGTTTGGGGTCAGGCGGTCGCGAATGCGCAGATCTCGGGCGCGGTAGTCGATGCCTCCGGAGCAGCTATCCCCGGGGCGAAGATAACGGCGACTCAGACCAACACAGAACAGGAACGCACTACGGTTAGCGGTGCGGATGGTTCCTACGTGCTGCCCAATCTTCCTGTCGGTCCGTACCGGCTCGAAGTGCAGGCGAGCGGCTTTACCAGCTACGTACAGACCGGCATCCGTCTTGAGGTCAGTAACCAATTCACCATCAATGTGACCTTGAAGGTTGGCGAAGTCAGACAGCAGGTCGAAGTGAGCGCTGATGCCAGCATGGTGGAGACGCAAAACACCTCGGTCTCGCAGGTCATCGATCAGCGTAGCGTCGTCGACCTCCCGCTGAACGGCCGCCAGGCCACGCAGTTGGTCATGCTTTCCGGCGGCGCGACCGATATCGGTCCGGCGAACGGCTTTAGTGATCTGACCGGCAGCAAGAACTATTTCAGCGCCGACGCGATTTCCGTTGCCGGAGGCCAGGCCGATGGTACCAATTACCTTCTGGACGGCGGCGAACACATGGATACGTTCTCCAATGTCAATTTACCCTTCCCGTTCCCCGACGCCATTCAGGAGTTCAGCGTGCAGACCAGCAGCCTCTCGGCCCGCTATGGCGTGCATCCCGGCGCGGTCGTGAATGCTGTCACCAAGTCCGGCACCAACGAAATCCACGGCGATGCCTTCGAGTTCGTGCGCAACGGCGACTTCAACGCCCGAGACTTCTTCGCACCGACAACCGATAGCCTGAAACGGAATCAGTTCGGCGGCACCGTCGGAGCCCCCATCAAGAAGGACAAGATCTTCGGCTTTTTCGGTGCCCAGGGGACCACCATCCGAACTGCTCCGCCTTCCTCCATTTCTCACGTGGCCACACAGGCGGCTGTCGGTGGGGATTTCAGCCAACTCACATCCGCATCCTGCGAGTCCAGTGGCGCGGCAGTCACTCTGATGGATCCCACCACCGGCCAGCCTTTTCCGGGAAACGTAATTCCTGCCTCCCGCATCAACCCGCAGGCTCTGAATATTCTCAAGTACGTGCCTGTTTCGAGCAATCCCTGTGGCGAGATTACTTATTCGATTCCCGAACCCCAAAGAGAAACACAGTACATCGGGCGCGTCGACTGGAACCAAAGCTCCAAGCACAATATTTTCGGCCGCTATTTCTTCGCTGATTACGCCAGCCCCGCGGAGTTTGACAATAATTTACTGCTCACCCAGCAGCGCGGCGTTTTGGACCGCAGCCAATCGGCTGTCATCGGCGACACCTACTCCATCAACCCCACCACCGTAAATTCCGCGCATGCCACATGGACCCGATTGTCCATCACCCGCGGTCCGGCCCTCGACGACATCAATTTCACCGATGTCGGCGTGGACATGTATTCTCCCGTGAACTTCTTAAACCTGACCGTCAACGGCTATTTCAACGCGGGCTGCGGTTCCTGCGCGCCAGCTCATTTCAATCAGGATTCGTATCAACTCGCGGATGACATCGACATGATCCGCGGCCGGCATCATTTCTCATTCGGCGGAGATGTCGTTCGCATGCAGTTCAATTACAGGAACAATGTGGTCGCCAACGGCTCCTTCATGTTCAACGGCCAATTCACGGGAGACGCGCTGGCCGATTTCCTGCTCGGTTTGCCCAACGATTTCCAGCAGGGCGCGATCCAGCCCTTTGATGGGCGTCAGACTTATGTCGGCGCCTATGCCCACGATGCGATCCGCGTCAGCAAGCGCCTGACCTTGCAACTCGGCGTGCGTTGGGAACCCTACCTGGCTGCCGATGAGAAATTTAATCGCATGCAGCATTTCGATATGGCTGCCTTCATCGCCGGAGAAAAAACAAGTCAATACGTCAATGCACCGCTCGGCCTATTTTTCCCCGGAGACCCCGGCGAGCCAACCGGCGGCTATACCTTCAACCGGCCCTGGATTTTTGAGCCTCGCGTCGGATTAGCATGGGACCCGTTCGGCAATGGCAAACAAACCATTCGTGCCGGTTTCGGGACCTTCACCGATCTGATGCCCACCGCTTACCAGGAAGATCAAACCGGAGACGCTCCCTGGGCGGACGAGCTGAACTTGCCCAGCCCCGCCGGCGGGCTCTCCAATCCCTATGCCGGTTACCCGGGCGGCGATCCTTTCCCGCTACCCAGCGTCCCCGCCAAGACCGCGCCTTTCCCCGCGGAAGCGTTTTACTACTCCTATCCGCTGCACGCGCATCCCACCTCCGTGTATCAGTGGGACCTGAGTGTCGAGCGTCAGTTGGCCAACAACTGGCTCATCTCAGCGACATACATCGGCAACAAAAGCACTCACATCTGGACCGGTGAGGATATCGATCCGGCAGTCTACATGCCCGGGGCCACAACCTCCAACACCAATCAAAGGCGCATCCTTTATCTCATCAATCCCACGGCCGGTTCACTCTACTCCGATATCTACCAGGCAGACGATGGGGCAAACGCCAGTTACAACGGAATTCTTTTTAAAGCTGAGCATCGTTTTTCGAAGAATTACAGCTTAATCGCAAACTACACTTATTCCCACTGCATCAGCGAGGCGGATTTTGAGGGCGATCTGGGCGGCCCGCAGACCCAGGAACCGTTCAACAGGAACGCAGAACGGGGCAATTGCGGATTCGATCTGCGTCAGATCTTCAATTTGACCTTCGTCGTCCAATCTCCCCATTTCGCTAATGTCTGGACCAACCGTTTCCTGAGCAACTGGCAATTGGCTCCCATCTTCTCCATTCACAGCGGAATCTGGTTTACCGTTTTCACCGGCCTGGATAATTCCC
>JASHOO010000325.1 GCA_030041035.1 Bryobacteraceae bacterium
GATCGAGATGCGCGATGCGGACGCTCGGGTCGAGGGATACAGCTTTGTCGAGGAACGGCTTCGCCGTCTGAAAGTCGTTGTGGCGGATCCGGACGTCGGCCAGCCAGGCCCATGCCTGCGCATTGGCCGGATCGTGATCGAGTTCCAGACGGAATTCGTGTTCCGCCTCATCGTCTTTTTGCTGCGTCCAGTAGATATACCCGATGGCGAAATGCACGTTGGGCTCAGTTGGTGATTTCGCGATAGCCGTGCGCAGTTCCAGGATGGCTTCCTCCGGGCGCGACATACCATCCAATGCCTCTGCCATGAGCACATGCGTGGCGGCATTATCGGGGTCGTGCACCTGGAGCCACTTGAACTCCTCGAGCGCACGCGGGTATTGCGCCGACGACAGCAGGCTCTGCGCGAAGTAAAAGTGGAGCTGGGCGTTCTCCGGGTCGGCGCCAAGCGCGATCTCCAGGTTCGCGGCGGCTTCTTTGAACATGCGGCTGCCGTAGTAACTCATGCCCAGCAGGATGCGCGCTTGCATATTCTTCGGGTCGAGTTTCAACACCGTCTGGAAGGGCTCCGTCGCTTCGCGGAAACGCCCGCTCTTGAACTCAGCCAAGCCGAGGTTGAGCTGGATTTGCGGAATATTTGGGTCGATCGACAGAATCTTGCGGTAACAGGCTACCGCAGCGTCGTACTGGCTGGAGTGGGAGAGCGCGAGCGCGGTGCTCGCCAGAGCGTTGATATCGTCGGGCTTCGTCGCCGGCAGGGCGTCGCAGCTGCCAGGCTGCGCGTTTAGAAACCCGGCCCAGCCCACGAACCATACCGCCACCCAAATTCGCGTCATGATCTTCTGTCCGCACTCCGAACTACCGGTGAAGGTTCGGGAGAGCCTGGGAACCGCATCTCGATCCGATACGCCATACCCCATGGCTATCGACCAGTGTAGACCAGCCGGAGACCACTGCGGATGAGCAACAAAAGCAAATCCGGGACGCCAAGGGAAAGACGATTGAGGTGTTGAATATTGACCTTGCGTCGACTGAAGGCCCGCATGAGTGCCGCAAATGCGGGCCTTTCATTCTCATTACCGACGAAAATGCTCAAAGTGATGATCGACGATTCTTGCATGCTCGAACAGCGGCGCAACCCGCACGACTGCCGTTGGCGCCCAATAGCCGGCCACCCAAACTCCGTTCGGCGCATAATAGCCATCGACCCAGACATATCCGGGACCCGGACAAATTGGACGGACCACAGCCACAGGTGCAGGAACTCCGATTCCAATTCCAACCGTTACCGCTGGGGCCGCGAACGCGCCGCCCGCCAGAAACATCATAACCGCCATGGCCTTCTTCATCGTCTTGCCCTCCTCCTACACCCACTGAATGCACGACCCTTGCCAGATTGGAAGTCAGTGAAAATGTAAGTCTCAGAGCGCGGCGGCCTTTTCACAGTGGTGCATATGCGCCGAAGGTTGGTGCGGTTCGGCCACCGCAACGCGAAACGGAGGGCCTACAATCTTATTGTCTCAGGGGATAGCGAGCGCGCGGGCTTCCGTACCGTGAGGTCGAAGACCTCGCTAGACGATTAAAATCGGTACCTCAGGATAGCCTGACCTCCCCAGTTGAAACTGCCAACCAGAAACCCGTTAATATCATGGCTGGGTGGGCTTATCGAGATAACAGGCGCAACCGGTCGCGGTGGTTTTTAGTGGGCCAATCGCTTGTTTCGTGAATGGCGACAGACGGACCGTCGAACGTCACCGTTTCAGCATTCCATGGGCTGCCAGAACTTGTTGTAGCTGATCGTGGGGCAGAGCGGGAACCACCCAAGAGTCGGCTCCGACCATGGTCCTTGCTGCAACCATGGCGTTGATCACGGACTCCTCCGTGGCCTGCACGACCGCGCGGAACATCGCGTCCATTTTCCAACTCTGCATACGCTCAACTGTCGCGTTCGGTCGGGTGAAGGGCGGTTCCGCGCTGTTGCCCTCGTCGGCGCCGGCATTCGCAGTCGAGAAGGCCAAGAAGATGTCTCCCGACTCGGTCCCTTCAATGGCACCCACGCGACCCAGGCCAACGGAAACGCGCCGCGCGAGCCGCTTTAGTTGATCCGGCGTCAGCGGCGCATCTGTGGCGACGATGACAATGATCGATCCTTCCTCAGGTGCACGCATACCATCGGCCGTGGTGATTACGTTCGGGGCACAAACCGGTGCGGGTGCGCCATGCCAGTCCAAGACCGGTGGTACCCATTGTTTCTCGACGCAGGGTTTCTGTAGCTTCATTTCCCGGGCTACCGGAATGCCGGCCACGCGCAAGCCGTCCGAAGTTCCGTAGTTGCACTGGACCAACACTCCAACCGTATAGGGGCCGGCCGCAGCGTCCACCTGGCGCGAGGAGGTCCCTGTTCCGCCTTTGAATCCATTGCAAACCATCCCGGTACCACCGCCTACATTGCCTTCCGGCAAAGCTCCGCTCGATGCATAGTTCAGCGCGTCCCAGGTGTCTTGGGCGGTGACGTGCTGACCCTTGATGTCGTTCAGCGGTACGTCCGCGGTCTCGGCGGTAACCGGATACCAGAAATCACCAGGCCTGTTCTGTTGCACCATCCAGGCGACGGCTGCATCGCGCACGACGCCGACGCTGCCCGTGTTCGTAATCAGAACCGGGGTCTCCAATAGCCCGCTTTCATCGACCCAGTGGGTTCCGGTCATGTCACCATTGCCGTTGCCCGCAAAATACGCGGCGAACACGCTCTTCCCATTGCGCCTTCCTCGAGGCAGGATTGCAGTTACGCCGGTCCTTACTGGCCCTTTTCCCACAACCAACTTGCCCTCGCCCGAGATCAGCGTCTTAAAGCCGACTTCAACCCCGGCGACGTCGGTGATGGCATTGAATGACCCCGGCGTGCCGTCAAATGGAACGCCCAAGTCACGCGCGCGCCGGGGCCGCGCCTGAGCTGCTGTTGCAATTTGAGCGCGCACGCTTACCGGAGCAGCGATCGCGCAGAGCAGGCAAGTGGTGGCCAAGAGGTAGACGAAGTTCATAATGGTTTCTCGAAAGGATAGCGACCTGACAGAATCCCGCGAGTTGAGCAGGTCAATCAACAAGGCTTTACCGGAGAGTCGGGAGATCGCGGCTCCGGCGTGTAGTCGATTAGGATGTCTCCTAGTTCTCGCAGCAACGGACCTAGATCAGCTTCGTAGTTCCGCCAACGCTGAAGCGAGCTGCGGAAAAGAGGTTTGCGGACCTGAAC
>JASHOO010000326.1 GCA_030041035.1 Bryobacteraceae bacterium
CCCGGCATCGGCGCCGGCGTGACCGGGTGGGGAAGGGCCGAGAATGTTTCAGACCTGGGCGTCATTGCGACATACCGCTTGCTGCGCCAGAGTTCTCCGGAAGCTGAGGCAACCGTCCCGGGCACACCGGCCTCCGTCGGTTTCGCCATGGCATTCGACGAAACTGCCGGTTTCGACACCGGATTTGCCCTCGCCAACGTGAGTGCCTCCGACACCGTGATCGAGAATCTCTATTTCTACGACACGACCGGTGCATTGATCTTCAACGATTCGTCGCATACCCTGGGCCCACTCCAGCACGAGTCGTACCTGTTCAGCAGCCGCTATGCCGCGCAACTCTCGGGCAAACAGGGCACCGTCCGCGTCTATTACGGCGTCGTGGGCACGCCCGCGAACGGCACCATCGGCCTCACCGGTCTCGGCCTGCGCGTCAACCCGGGCGGTACCTTTACCTCGCTCGCCACCACGACAATCGATGAAGCCGAACCAATAGAATAGCCCGCGCCGGTTTCGGCGTCGGCCAACATTAACTTTCGTCAGTACTTATCGCCTTTGCGCAACTTCATCCCGCGCGCCGCGTTTAATAAGATGGTTCTATGCGGCGAAGCCTGCTCTTCGCGTTTGTCACCGTGCTGTCCCTCACAGCGGGTCGGGAAGCGCCTCAATTCTTCACTCCCCTTTCAAGCGATGACAAAATCGCCCACGCACTCAATCGCCTGACCTTCGGCCCGCGGCCTGGCGACGCCGATGAAGTCCGCAAGCTCGGCCTCAAGCGCTGGATCGATGTCCAGCTTCACCCCGACCGCATCGCCGAAAATCCGATCCTCGAAACCAAGCTCGCGCCCCTCGACACGCTGCGCATGACTACCCGCGAGCTGGCCTGGCGCTATCCGCCGCCGCAACTGATCAGGGATATGGTCGACGGCAAGGTTCCGTTCCCGAAGGATCCGCAAACGCTTGCCATGATCGATCCCGCCGTGCGCCGGATCAAGAACAAGCAGGGCAAAGACGCCGACGACAAGCCCACACTCGAAACCGTGGGCCTTGCCGACGACCAGCAGCGCATCCTGCGCAAGGGCACGCCCGAGGAAAAGCTCAAAGTGTTTGACGGCCTGCTTGACGAGCAGCAGGACGAAGTGCTCGAAGCCATGCCCATGGGCGCGCGCATCAGCCTCTTCAGCGTCGCACCGCCTGACCTCCGCCGCCGCATCCAGAAAGCCGGCGGCCCGCAATTCGTCATCAACCAGGACCTCATGGAGGCCAAGCTCCTGCGCGCCATCTACAGCAATCGCCAGCTCGAAGAAGTCCTCACCGATTTCTGGTACAACCACTTCAACGTCTTCCTCGATAAGGGCGCCGACCGCTACCTCGTCGGCTCCTACGAACGTGACGTCATCCGCCCCCATGTCCTCGGAAAATTTCACGACCTCCTGCTCGCCACCGCGGAAAGTCCCGCGATGCTGTTTTATCTGGATAATGTCGAGTCCGTCGATCCCCGCGCCGCGGCCATCATGCAGGCCCGCCGCCCGGCACAGGCTGCCCGTCCCGTCCGCGGCCTCAATGAAAATTACGCGCGCGAGCTGATGGAGCTCCACACGCTCGGCGTCGACGGCGGCTATACCCAGCGCGATGTCACCGAAGTCGCCCGCTGCTTCACCGGCTGGAGCATCAAGGCCCCGCGCGAAGGCGCCGCCTTCATATTTCGCGAACGGCTGCACGATAACGGTCCCAAAATCGTTTTGGGGCATCGCATCCCTCCGGGCGGCGGCATTGAGGACGGTCTGAAAGTTCTCGATATCCTCGCCCACCATCCCTCCACTGCCCGCTTCATCTCGCGCAAGCTCGCCATGCGATTTGTCGCCGATGATCCCCCGCCGTCTCTCATCGCAAAAATGGCCCGCACGTTCCGCGAAAAAGACGGCGATCTTCGCGCCGTCATGCAAACCATGCTCGCTTCGCCAGAATTCTGGTCCCAGGGCGCGTATCGCGCCAAGCTGAAATCGCCGCTCGAGATGGTGGCCAGTTCTGTGCGCGCCCTCGGCGCGGACGTCGACTTCAGCTTCGCGCTCAGCCAGCAGCTCGTGCAGCTCGGCGAGCCGCTCTACCGCAAGCAGGAGCCCACCGGCTACACCAACGCCGGCCAGGATTGGATGAACTCGGCGTCGCTGCTCGCGCGCATGAACTTCTCCATCGCCCTCGCCGGTAACCGCATACCCGGCGTCAAGGTCGATCCCGCGCGTTTCGGCGATGCCTCCGATGCCGATCAGATCGCCGCCGATCTCATGCTCACCGCCCTCTCTGATCAGGCTCGCGCCGCCATTCAGGCGGGCCTCGACGCCCAGGCGAATTCGCAGAACGGTGAACCCAGGCGCCCCCTCCAGCCGCTCACGCCTAAGCCCCTCGCCATCGCCGGACTCATGCTCGGCTCGCCCGATTTCCAAAGGAGGTGACCCTTATGCCGAATCGCAGATTCTTCCTCAAAAACGCCGGCCTCGCCATGGTTGGCGTGGGAACCGCTCCCCTCTGGCTCAAACGTGCGCTCTACGCCGCCGACGCTCCCGTCTCACGCAAGAAAATTCTCGTCGCGATTTTCCAGCGCGGCGCTGCGGATGGCCTCAACATCGTCGTTCCGCACGCCGAGCCCAACTATTACTCCATGCGGCCTACCATCGCCGTTCCACGTCCCTCCGCCGCCGATCCCGAAAACTCCGCCATCGATCTCGACGGTTTCTTCGGCCTCCATCCGGCGCTCGCTCCTCTCCAGCCCCTCTATGCGGCGCGTCATCTCGCCGTCGTCCACGCCGCGGGCTCGCCCGATCCTACGCGCTCGCATTTCGATGCGCAGGATTACATGGAATCCGGCACGCCCGGCCTCAAATCCACTAGCGACGGCTGGCTCAATCGCGCGCTTCCGTCAACGCAACGCCAAATCTCTCCGGTTCGCGCCATTGCCATGGGTCCCGTGCTGCCCCGCGCCATGCGGGGCCGCAACAACGCCGTCGCCATTGAAAATCTGAACGCGTTCCAGGTCCGTAACGACAGTGCGTCCAAAATTTTTGAGGCCATGTACGCCGGCTCGTCCGACAAGATTCTGAACGG
>JASHOO010000327.1 GCA_030041035.1 Bryobacteraceae bacterium
GACGAACAACTGCGTTACAGCCTGTGCGCGGGCGAAATCCAGGATCGCCTGGGCCGAATCCTCCGCCTCCAACACATGCACTTCGGCACCCAGCTCGCGCGCCAGGTCGAGGTGCTGCTCGAGCAACTGCGCGTCGCCGGGATCAAGCGCCGCTTGGCGAACATACACGGCGAGGAAGCCGCAATGGAAGCGATCGGCGTTGCGCCGCCCGCTTTCCAGCATGCGCTGAGCATTGCTCCGCGGGGTAATACAAACCAGAATACGTTCCTGGCTTCCGAGAAACAGCTCCACACCCTGAAGCTGCAGGCAGTTGTGCAACTGCTTGTCTACCACCTCGGCGGCCAGCAGCAGGGCCAGCTCGCGGAGCTCGGAGAGACGGCGCGTGTCTCCAGCGCTTCCCGGCTCGCGCAACTGCAGGTCTTCCGGCGGAGCGTCAACGATGACAATCTCGTCGGCAGAGCGGATAAATGCTTCCGGGACAGACTGCTTGGCCCGCTTCCTGGTGATCTTTTCGATGGCATCCTGGAGTTCCGCGATATGTTGCAGATTGATGGCAGTAACAACAGTGATGCCGGCATCGAGAAGCTCTTTGACATCCTGCCAGCGCTTGGCGTTGCGGCTGCCGGGAGGATTGTCTTGCGCCAGTTCGTCCACTAGGCAGACCTGCGGGTGCCGCTTCAGGATCGCGACCACGTCCAGAACCAGCCACTCCTTTTCCTCAGTCCGAACCTTCAAGCCAGGAATCACTTCTAGCGTGTCGAGCAGGCACTGGACCTCAGGTTCCACATTGGGTTGGATCAGCCCGACCACGACATCCTGGCCTCGCTGTTTGCGCCGCCGGCCTTCGTCGAGCATGCGGAAGGATTTGCCCACACGCGAGGCGTAGCCCAGGAAAATCTTGAGCCGGCCGCGGCTGGCCTGCTGTTCCTCCGCCTCAACGCGGCGAAGCAGTTCCTCGGGGCTGGGGCGCTGATCGATCATTCTGACGGAAGACGACTGGATTCGACCCTAGTAGTAGTTTACATGCCCCGTCGCGGTTTTTGGGTATTTCTGCAAAAGACGTTCAGGAGTCTTCAGGGATGGCGAAACGGTATCCCACCCAGGGCTCGGTGAGCACGTATTTGGGGTGCGCCGGATCGGGTTCAATCTTCTTGCGCAGGTGGTTGATGAAGACCCGGAGATAATCGGTCTCGTCGCCGTAATCCGGGCCCCACACGGCCTGCAGCAGCTCCCGGTGGGGAACAGGTTTTCCGCCATGCGCCACCAGATGCCGCAGCAGATCGAATTCCTTGGGGGTGAGGCGCACACTTTTATCTTTGACGCGCACACGCCGGCCGTCGAAATCAATCTCCAGATCGTCGGAGGTGAAACCGTGGGGTCCGCTTTCCGCCGAACCCGGGGCCCGCCGCAAGGCCGCACGGATTCGCGCCAAAAGCTCCTGCATGCCGAACGGCTTGGAGACGTAATCGTCGGCACCCGCGTCCAGGGCTTCCACTTTCTCCTTTTCGGCGTTGCGCACAGTAAGGATGACGATGGGCACATCCGAGCCCTCGCGCATGGCCCGGCACGCTTCGAGGCCCCCCATGCCGGGCATATTCAGATCCAATAGGATCAGATCCGGCTGATAGGAGCGCAGTTTCTCCAGAGCCTCCTCTCCGGTCATGGCCTCGTCCACCTGATAGCCACTCGAGGTCAGCGTGGTGCGCATCATGCGGCGGATTTGCGGCTCGTCATCGACCACCAGAATCTTTGCACTCATGAAACCAGCTCACCCTTGAAAACGGGCACCGCAAAGCTGAAAACCGAACCTTTGCCCGGTGCACTGGTGACCCAGATTTTGCCCCCATGAGCTTCGACAATGCCTTTCGCGATCGACAATCCCAAACCCGTGCCCAGCACTTTCTCGCGCCACGCGCGGCCGCGATAGAACTTATCGAAGATTCTGGACTGCTCGTCCACCGGGATACCACGGCCCTCATCGGCGACGCTTACCACAATCCTCTCGCCTTCCGCTTGTGCGGAAATGATCAGTGGAGCTCCGGGCGGCGAATAGTTTATCGCATTGTCCAGAAGCTGCTTCAAGACCTGCTGGATAAACTCGAAATCCACGTCGGCGGCCGGCAGCGAAGGGGGCATCCGCAGTTCTACCTTGCGGCCTCTTAGCTGTTCCTCCTGCTCCTTCAGCGTCGCGTGCACGATGTCCGGGATGTTATGCGGGGCGCGGTCGGGATGCAGCTTCGAGGCCTCGATGCGCGCCATCTCCAGAACCTCAACCACCAGCCGGTTCAGCCGGTCGGCTTCTTCGTTGGCGATGGTGAGCAGCTCCCGCTCCTCGGCGTCGCGCGGCTTGGCCAACAAGTGGGTCACGGCGCCTTTGATGGAGGTCAGCGGCGTTTTCAGGTCGTGCGCCAGCGCGTCGAGCAGCGTAGCCTTGAGAACCTCGCTTTGCCGCGCCGCTTCCACCTGGCTGGCTTCCTCGATGGTTCTCGCCCGCTCGATGCCGATCGCCACCAGATAGGCCAGCGCATTGAGTGCGGCTGTGGAGAGCGTACAACCCACGAATCCCAGGCTGCCGCTGCTTCTGCCGCCCAGCCGGATAGGGACAATGGCAATCTGCTGGTTCGGCTCAATCAGTGCTTCGCCGGTTTCCGCCACGCGCCGCAACTGTTCGTTGGAAATCGATCCCCGCACATCGGACTGGAAGAACTCGCCGGTCAACTGGTTGAAAAAGACCGCTCCCCGAATCTCAAACGTCCGGATGATGCTGTTGACAATATCGCGTGCGGCTGAGCGCACACTACCGCTGAGAAGCAGGTCCTGACCCAGCGCGTAGAGCCGCTCGACTTCCTGCCGGCGCGCGATGGCTTCCGCCGCGCGCCTGCGCACTCGCACCGAAAGCTCGCTCGCCGTGACCGCCGTGACCAGGAAGGCGGCAAGGGCGACCCAATTCTCAGGGTCTGATATGGTGAATTCCCCGATTGGCGGAAGGAAGAAATAATTCAGTCCCAGCGTTCCCACGATGGCGGCGGCGATCGATTCCGTGAAGCCCCACCAAGTGGCGATCCCCATAATGGCCAGGACCAGGGTCAAGGCGACCGTTAGGCTATTCGCCGGCACAACCCGGAAGTAGACAAAGATGATGGCAGCTACCAGCGCCACCGATCCCGCCAGGCGGATTGTCGCCCTCATCGGCTTGCTCACAGGTTTCCGTACCCACTGTAACGCAGGCCGGGTGCGCATAGCGTGGACTGGGCGTGGCCGCGTAAAATAGCGGTAATGCCCAATTCATCAGAGAATTTCTATCGCATCCAAAAGCTGCCGCCTTACGTGTTCGCCGTCATCAACGAGATGAAGGCAAAAGCACGGGCAGCACAGCAGGATGTCATCGATCTGGGGATGGGCAATCCCGACGGCGCCACGCCGCGCGCGGTCGTTAACAAACTCATCGAAGCATCGCGCAACGCCAAGAATCATCGCTATTCCATGTCGCGCGGGATTCCGCGGCTGCGCGAGGAGATCGTCAAGCGCTATCGGAGCAAATACGGCGTCAATCTGGATCCGGAATCGGAAGCCATCGTGACCATAGGGGCCAAAGACGCGCTCGCGCATTTGTTGTTTGCCGTCATCGGCCCGGGCGACGTAGTGGTCTCGCCCAACCCGGCGTATCCGATCCATCAGTACGGCGTGATTATGGCCGAGGGCCAGGCCTGCATGCTGCCGATGCCCGACGCGGCGACTTTCTTGAGTGGCCTCGAAGACGTCTACCGGTCCGGCTCGCGCCCCAAAGTGATTTTGATTTCGTTCCCGCATAACCCGACCACGACTTGCGTGGACCTTGAGTTCCTGCGTGAAATCGTCCGTCTGGCGCACCATCATGGATCGTACGTGGTGCACGATTTCGCTTACGCCGATCTGGGCTTCGACGGTTACCAGCCGCCCAGCATCCTCCAGGTGGAAGGTGCGAAGGACGTCGCCGTCGAGATCTTCTCCATGTCGAAGAGCTACAACATGGCGGGCTGGCGGGTGGGTTACTGTTTGGGCAATGCAAAAGTGATCAGCGCTCTCGCGCGCATCAAGAGCTATCTAGATTACGGCGTTTTCCAGCCGATCCAGATCGCTTCCATCATCGCTCTGCGCGAGTGCGATGAAGATACCGAAAAGATCCGCGCGCTCTACCAACGGCGCCGCGATGTGCTCATCGAAGGGCTGCATCGCGCCGGATGGGAGGTCGTGCCGCCACGCGGCACGATGTTCGTTTGGGCGCCGATCCCGGAGCCCTACCGCGCCGACGGTTCGCTCGAATTCGCCAAGCTGCTCATGAAAGAAGCGCTGGTGGCGGTTTCGCCGGGCATCGGGTTTGGCCCGATGGGCGAGGGATTCGTGCGCTTCGCCCTGGTGGAAAACGACCACCGCACCCGGCAGGCGACGCGTTCGATTAAGCAGTTCCTGGCGCGCAAGCCCGTGCTGGTGGGAAAGTAGACCTGTAGCAGCTACCGGATCTCTATTGGCAATTTGATCTCCGCCGTCTTGGGCGGAAAGCACATGGTATTGTTGCAGGCCTGGTACCGCAGCTTGCCAGCGAGCACCATCAGGCCGCCGGTGGCATCGGGTGGCACTTTGAACCTCGTTGCGATCTCGAACTTTCCGGTGTAGACCGAGAGCGGCTGGTCCGGGGAGAAAGGATAAGTCTCATCGGTCGGCTTTGGGTAAGTCACCGCCGCCACTTCGAGCGGCGCGGCGGACCAGGTGAGCTTGAGCGGAATCAGGTAGGCTTCGTGCGGCGCGTTGCTGTTGACGTGAAACCCTGCACCCAGCGCGACTGCCAGCTTCGCCGTAACTTCCGACCCTCGCTTGGCCACCACCTTCTGCGGCGGCGCAACCGTCAGGATCGGATTACTTTGAGCGTACGAGAACGGCAGGAACAGAAATGCCGGCAGGAGTGTTAAGGAGTTCTTGAATGCCATCTTCGAATTCATTCTTGCCTGACAGTCCGATGTGCACGGCGGCAATATTGCCACCGCGATCGATTAGTAGCGTGGTGGGCAGTGCGTCCAGGCCGCCGTACAAGTCCGCGACCTGATCATTGCCCAGGACCACGCGGTAGTTGATACCCCGTTCCTTCGCAAACGGCTTCACCGCGTCCCAACCCTCGTCATCCATGGCCACGCCGATCACCGCGAAACCCTTATCTTTGTTCTGCCGCTCAAATTCTTCGAACCACGGGATCTCGATCTTGCACGGCCCGCACCAGGTAGCCCAGAAATCCAGCAGAACTACCTTGCCCCGGTAATCCGAGAGCCGTACAGTCTGGCCGTTGGTATCCTTCAATGCAAAGTCCGGCGCCTTTTTTCGCTCGTTTGCCGGCTTCAACGATGCCGCCCGGACCGTTCGAGGGGAGGATGAGCAACCGGCAGAAAGCGCTAAAATCGCCGCAACAGCCATGCTCATGCGAGCAAGGTACACAAGATCTCCTTTTCCCTCATTATAGATGGGCCGGGAGTGCACGCGAACCAGTGGAGGCTTCGATCGTTGAGCCGCAGCGAGTTACGACACCGGAGGCCCCAGCAATAGTTGACGCAACAGGTTGCGTAATCGTTAGGGTCCGGAAAGCCCTAAATCGTGATCCCGCTATCCAGCCCCGCATGCGTGAACCACCGTCCTCTCACGGCGCGCGCACGCGCACGCAGTGTAAATTCCGCGTGCTTTCTTACTCCTGCATACCGCCAAGCGGCTGTGTCGCAGAAGCTTTCGCAGCAATACTCACGCCACCGACGGGTACGCAGCATCCAATCGCGCGGACGCAGCTTGTTCTTGCGCCACTCCGCCGACCATCCGAGTTCGCCGCGAAGTCTTTGGTGCAATTCCCTTGCCACCACTCGCTCATACGAGCGACGCTTCGCGTTCCCCAACCGGAGCCAGACAAAGTGAAACAGCTCGTGCACAAAAATGCGGGCGAAATCATCTGCATCCGCCATCAGGGCTTCTTCGAGCACCATCCGGCGCGCTCGGAGATAGGTCGCGGCGTGGGCCGTGCCGCCTCTGGCGTCCACAACTGTTGTTCGAAATTCGATGCACACAGGCCGCCCGGCGGCATGGGGAATGGTAGCAGGCCATGGGCTGCTACTACTGCGATAGCTGGGAAAGAACACTCTTCGGTACCTTGGCTGCCAGATTCAACTGCCCGTCCACGATTTCCGCAATGTCGTAACGGAGCGACGTCCCCAGCACCATCGCCACTTCGGAGGCATTCAGCTTGTAATCGCGCTCCAACCACTGCGAGAGGTTCGTGGTGGCGGCCTGCAGCGCCTCCATCAGGGACCCCCCGATTCCTAGCGCCATCAAGTATTCGCCGTTTTCCGCCCGCGGCATGTCGAGCGCTTGCCCCGGCACCACATCCACCGTGAACTCTACGTCCATGGAGGTCTCCAGAGCGTCGCCGGTCAGTTCGCCATCGCCTTCGAGGGCGTGTCCGTCTCCGACGAACAGCAACGCGCCGGGATGGTACACGGGCAGATACAATGTCACTCCCTCGCGAATCTGGTTGTAGTCCAGATTGCCGCCGAAACTACCGAGATTTCCCGACTGGAAGGATTGGTTGCCCGGCGGCGCCACCCCCACGCATCCCAACATCGGCGCCACTTTCACGGCAAGATTCTTGAGCTTCGCCGTTGGATTTTTCAAGGTGGCCACGCCGAGCTCGCGATCCAGTTTCCAGTCACTATCGAATCCTTCCACGTGCTTCAGGTCGCGGAAATAGTATGGGTCGAAAGCGCTCCCCACGATCGCGTCGCTATGGATGGCCGAATCACGATTCAGCCGAATGCGCGTGAACCGCACCGCCAGCGTGTCGCCGGGCCACGCGTTTTCGATGTAGAACGGTCCGGTCAGAGGGTTTCCCCCCGCCGAACGGCGCGTACCATTCGCGTCGACCCCGCTCGCATCGACCGTCGAGGTGCTCACGTTGTCACCCGGAAAAATGCGCATCACCGGTGTAATCGTGCTCGAAAACTGCCGTTGATATGTGCGCGTGAAGAAGCGGTGCTCCTTTCGCGCGCCCACGGGCCGCTCGGCCGGACGTTGCGCCGTCCAGGTTGCGGCTTCGCCGCCGATCTTCGCGGTCCCTACCAGCACGCCCTCGACTTGTGTTCCTTTGAAATCCCCGAACACTTTTCCGTCTTTCTCACGTGCCGCGAACGTGACCGTATCACCCTGCGCGGTTCCATCGAGCGTCAAGCCGCGGGACTGCCCCGAGAGTTTATCGTCCGCGGTTTTCAACACCGCGCGCGCATAATGCGGCTCGCCGAACCGTGTGATCGTGAATAGCCAGGTTCCGTCCAGCGTTGCGGCAGACAAACCGGCCGCAGCGCAAAACATCGCGCAGAGAGCTGATATTCGCATGTCATGCCATTGTGACAGAAAAATCCGGTGCGCCTCATCTCCTTGGCCGTCGCGTTTCGGATTCTTGTGGTGAGGTAGCGTGGCACGGGCGCGTTCGATAGAATGAGAGCGCATCATATGAAACTAAAGCTAGCTCTTGCCGCCGTTACATTCTTGTTCGCCTGTGGATGCTCAGAGACTCCGCAGCAGGCGGAGAAGAAAGATACTACCCCGCCCGAGCCGGTAAAAGGCCGGGCCGCACTTTATCAGATGTTCAATATGGCGCGCGGGTGGGCGCCGGATGTGCAGGTTTTGCAGCTCCACAGCATCGATCTCGCCGATGTAAAGCACGAACGCGGTAAAGCTGCCGCATGGCAGGCAACTTTCGTCTCGCCACAACTGGGACGCAGCCGGACCTACACCAACTCGGTCGTGGAAGCCGAAGGGAATCTGCACCAGGGGGTGTTCGCCGGTTTGGAAGAGAGCTGGTCGGGACCGCATGGTACCTCGACGCCGTTTCTGATTGCGGCTCTGAAAACGGATTCGGACGAGGTATACCAGACGGCGCTCAAGAAGGCGGCGGACTACGACAAGAAGAATCCGGACAAGCCGATTTCTTTCCTCCTGGAAAAAACCGATCAGTTTCCGAGCCCGGCCTGGCGCGTGATTTGGGGCGAGAGCGTGGGGACAAGTAATTTTTCAATCTTCGTCGACGCCTCAACAGGCATGTATTTGCAGACCATGCGATAAGCGCGGCCAGCATCGTCGGTTCTCGGGTTCTGCGGCGTGCGCATCCTGCGGACGACTTTTCCTGTGGACAGCGTTTTATGATAGGAGCTTCCTATGAGCGAACTCGCAATTCTGGGCGGCACCCCGACGCGTAACCGCCCGTTTCCGTCCTGGCCGCAGCCGGCCCCGGACGACCTGGCGCGTCTCGAAACTGTACTGGAGAGCCGCAACTGGGGCGGGTATCCATTTCCGAACCAGCTGGCTAACGAGTTTGCGCAGGAGTTTGCCGAATATCACGGAGCGAAGTACGGCTGCTGCGTGGTAAATGGAACCATTGCGCTCGTCGCGGCGCTACAGGCAGCAGGAATCCGTTTCGGCGATGAAGTGATTGTTCCGGCCTACACTTGGGACGGAACCGCAGCCGCGGTTTTGTTTGCAGGCGGAGTGCCGGTATTTGCGGATGTGGATCCTGACACCTATTGCTTGGACGTGGAAGCGACGCGGCAAGCGATTACGGCACGCACGCGGGCCATCATTCCGGTACACCTGGCCATGCGGTTCGCCGACATGGATGCGCTGCTCAAGCTGGCGGCGGAACACAAGCTGGCCATCATCGAGGACTGCGCTCACGCCCATGGCGGGCAATATAAGGGTCGGGGCGCGGGGTCGATGGGCGACCTTGGCTGCTTCAGTTTTCAATCGAGCAAGATCATGACGGCGGGCGAAGGAGGGATCGTGATAACCTCGCGCCTGGATTGCCACGAGGTGGTGCAATCGCTCACCAACTGTGGAAGGGCGAGTGTGACCGATCAATACAAAAAGCGCGTGCTCGGTTCGAATTACCGCATCACGGAGTTTCAGGCAGCGATTTTGCAGGGGCAATTAGAGCAGCTACCAGAGCTCGCCGCGCGCCGCGTGCGGAATGCCGCTTTGCTGACCAAACGATTATCGCAAGTAGAGGGGATCAGTCCCTTACCTTCGCAACCCGGGCAGACGCGCGAGGCGATCTACAATTATGTGTTTCGCTACCGCCGCACCGAGGTTTCGCGGGATTTGTTTGTCGCGGCCCTCGACAAAGAGGGCATCCCCTGCGACGGGAGATTCTACGAACCGGTTTACCGCAGCGATCTATTTCACGTGGATGCGGAGGCGTTTCCTCAACTCAAACGGGGTCGTGACGAAATAGTGGACTACAGCGCGTGCGCCTGCCCGGTGTCGGAACGCGCCGCGTATGACGAATCCGTCTGGCTGCCTCAGTTCCTGCTTCTCGGCGGCGAACAAGACGTGGAGGACATTGCGCACGCGGTGAATAAAATAGCGACGAGTATTGGCGAACTGGCCGGGGCGGACACACAACTGGCGGGAGTGAAATCGCTCAGCCGGGCAGAGCGGCCGCGGATCGAAAAGACGCGCAATTATTAAGGCATAGGTGTACCGGGTATCGGGACCATGTATCTTTCACTGAACAGCACGCTGGTGGCGGACCGCGTGCCCTGGCCTGAGTTTGCGCGGCTGGCAGCGAGGGTTGGGTTCGCAGGCGTGGATCTTTCGACTTCCGGAGCGATGAGGGAGGGTTTAGGTGCGACGCGAACACTGCTGGAGGAAACCAAGCTCACGCCGGCGGTGGCAGGTTTCCCGGTGGAGTTTCGCAAAGACGATGCGACATTCAAGCGGGACCTGGCGAACCTGGAAGGCGCCGCGCAGTTCGTGGCGGCTGTCGGTTGCCCGCGAATGAATACGTACCTGCTTTCGTCCTCCCAGAGGCCGAAGCCGGAGCAGCGCAAGATCTACAAGGACCGCCTTAGTCCTGCGGCGGACATCCTGGCGCGCTCTCACGTGCGGCTGGGACTAGAATTCCTGGGCCCGCTGCACTTGCGTAAGATGTTCCCTTATGAATTTATCTGGCGCATGGACGAGATGCTGGAGTTCGCCAGGGAGATCGGCCCAAACGTTGGGCTGGAGCTGGATTCGTGGCACTGGCATCACGCCGGGGCGACGGTCAAAGATATCATCGCAGCGGGAAAAGATAACATTGTGAACGTGCAGGTGAATGACTCGCCGGCGCTGCCGCCGGAAAAAATCCGCGACGATGAGCGGCTCATGCCGGGGGAAGGGATCATCGACCTAGTGGGCTTTTTCCGCGCGCTCAAAGAAATCGGCTATGACGAAGGCGTCAGCCCCGAGGTTTTTGGACGCGGCTTGAAGAACCTGCGGCCAGAAGAAGGAGCGCGGCTGGGCCTGGAGACCACCCGCGCCGTGATGCGCAAGGCGGGTGTAGCTTAGCGGGGCGGCATGCTGGAACACCTGCTCACGGAGCAGCCGAATCCGGCGTCGGAGGGCATCGATGCTCTGCCCACCGGCGAGATCCTCCGCATTATCAACAACGAAGATAGTAAAGTGGCGGCGGCGGTTGCGCGTGAATTGCCCGCGATCACTTATGCCGTGGACTCGATCGTCAGTACGCTCGAGGGTGGCGGAAACCTCTTCTACATGGGCGCAGGCACCAGCGGACGGCTAGGGATGCTGGATGCAGCGGAGTGCCCGCCGACGTTTGGTGTGCCGCCGCAGATGGTACAGGCGATTATCGCTGGTGGAGAGGCGGCGATGGCACGTGCGACGGAGACAACGGAAGACGATCCGGCGATCGGAGTGCGCGATTTGCGGCAGAGCGGATTCTCGGCCCGTGACGTGCTGGTTGGAATTGCGGCAAGCGGGCGCACACCTTATGTGTTGGGAGCGGTCGCTGAGGCGAATCGGATGGGTGCGGTGACCATCGGGATCAGTTGTACGCCGGATTCGGAGCTGTCCCGGGCGGTGAAAATTCCGATTGTGTTGCTGGTGGGACCCGAAATCGTGGCGGGATCGACACGCATGAAGGCGGGCACCGCAACCAAGATGGTTCTGAATATGCTGACGACAGCCAGCTTCATCCGGCTGGGATATGTGTTCGGCAATCTCATGGTGAATGTGCAGCCCAGGAACACGAAGCTGGCTGACCGGGCGCGGAGGATCATCGCAACTGCAGCCGGCGTATCGCACGAGCGGGCCGGGGAACTGCTGACGGCTGCTGGTAACAATGTTCGTGTGGCCATTGTCATGTCGCGCGCCGGGGTGGACCGGATACAAGCGGAGCGGCGGCTGTCCGCAACGCGAGGACGGGTTTCGGAAGCTTTGCTGGGATCGGATCATGGATAAATTCGTAGTCAAAGGCGGAACCCGGCTACAGGGCGAAATCGGCACCGGCGGTGCTAAGAATTCTGCACTGCCGGCTTTGGCGGCTACCCTATTGACCGATCAAAGAATGGTCCTGCGCCACATCCCGCGGGTCCGTGATGTCCGGACCATGCAGAGGCTGCTGGTGGATATCGGCGCAAAGGTTGAGGCGGATGGCGAGTGCGTGCAGATTTATGTGGCCGACGTGCGCTCGCCGGAGGCTCCCTACGAACTGGTTAAAACCATGCGCGCTTCCAGTCTGGTGCTGGGCCCGCTGGTGGCGAGGGCGGGCCGGGCCCGCGTGTCTTTGCCGGGAGGCTGCGCTATCGGTGCCCGACCGATCAACCTGCACCTGGCGGCGTTAGAGCAACTCGGCGCCAAGATCGAGCAAGCGCACGGATATATTGAGGCCACGGCTCCGCACGGGCTGCGCGGGGCGACGGTCCGATTCGAGCGCATCACAGTCACGGGTACCGAAGATCTGATGATGGCCGCCGCGCTGGCGCAGGGAGAGACCCTGATTGAAAACGCGGCTCGCGAACCGGAGGTGGTAGACTTGGCTGCACTATTGGGGAAGATGGGGGCGCAGATCGAAGGCGCGGGCAGCTCGACGATCCGGATTCAGGGAGTCGCGCATTTGGGAGGCGCCGACCACACCATCATTCCGGATCGCATTGAGGCGGGAACCTACTTAGTAGCGGGCGCAATCACGGGTGGAGACCTGGTAGTGACGGGCTGCGTACCTGAGCACGTAGCTGCCCTTGTCACAAAGTTGCAGGCCGCCGGTGCCGAGGTTGCCGAAGTTGACGACTCGACATTGCGGGTCCGGGCCGAGAGGGAGCTGCGTTCAGCGGACGTGGTGACGCAGGAGTACCCGGGGTTCGCGACGGATCTGCAGGCTCAGTATATGGCGCTAATGACGCAGGCCGAAGGGATTGCCATCATCACGGAAACGATTTTCGAAAACCGGTTCATGCATGCGCAGGAGCTGGCGCGCATGGGAGCCAGTATCAGGCTGGAAGGCAACCAGGCCATTGTGGCGGGGAAGAAAGAGCTAACCGGAGCGGGAGTAATCGCCTCCGACCTTCGGGCCAGCGCTTCACTGGTGCTGGCGGCGCTCGTGGCGCGTGGCGAAACTGTGATCGACCGTGTGTATCACATTGACCGGGGTTATGAGAAAATTGAGCAGAAGTTGGCAGCCGTAGGCGCACAGATTCAGCGCGTAGATTAGAAACGGAGACAAACCCTTGGCGCACAGCCCCGGATTTCTGAAGCTCGTGAATGAGGCGAAGGCGCGCATCCGGGAGACAGATATTGAGGGCTATAAGAAGATGCTGTCGGCCGGCCAGAAGCTGTTACTCATCGATACCCGGGAGGACAACGAATGGACGTCGGGCCATGCGGCCGGTGCGGTGCACTTGGCCAAGGGGATTATCGAGAGGGATATCGAGACCCAGGTGCCGGACAAAAGCGCGCTAATGGTGCTTTATTGCGGGGGTGGTTACCGTTCCGCGCTGGCTGCAGATGCTCTCCAGAACATGGGTTACACCAACGTGATTTCACTCGACGGCGGTTGGCGGGCGTGGCAGCAGGCGGGGATGCCCGTCGAGCGATAGCATCACCACTGTAGGATTAGCCGCAGGCACCGCACTGTCACATAGGCAAACACCGACAATTCGAGCGAGCGAATCAGCTTCTCAACGGGGCCACCCAGAAATTCAAAACGCAGCAGCAGTCCGCAGAACAACCCTCCCAACACCCAGTAGTTATCGAGCGTGTAGGCGTTGCCGTGCCAATAGGCGAGCAACAAACCGTAGTAGGTGAGTGGTAAGTTGCTGTCGATGCGCAAAGAGAATCGTTTGACCGCCATAATCAACGTCGCCGCCATCAGGAAAAGAGTGACGATGTTGAACAGTGTGATCTGAAAGTACATCGGAGCGTCTAACCATGCGGTTTCAGAATACGAAAGTGATACCAGCCATGGGCACCAGATTGTTTAACCAACCTGATAAGTGCGCGCCGGGCGCTGGAGCGATGACCTGTGTCGGAAACCGGCTAAAGTAATCCAGCACCTCGAGGCGCAGCAGAACGCGCGCTGCCATGGCGTATTTGATCCCACCCCCGAAAGTCACGACGGGCATCCATTGGCTAGTTTTTGTGAGTAGAGCGAAACTGCTGAGCGCCTGGTAGGGTGATTCCGTCCCTACGCCGCGAAAGTCGCGCATACCTCCACCGGCTAGAGCGAAGGGCCGAACTCGCGCGCCGCGCGGCCGCGCATATGCAAGGATGTCGTAATGAATCGAATGAGTTTGACCCTTGAATGTGGCCGAGTCGCCGGAACCGGAAATCCGCAAATCGCTGAAGTCGACCGTGTAGCGCAGTTCTCCACTGAACCGGGAATAAAGGTTCTGTCCCAGCAGCGCGCCTGTTGCAACGCCGTCGGCAAAGCCCGTGTTGGCGCTCCCAACCGCGTTTGAAACCGTCAGGCTGTTGGTGAACCCACCGCCGGCCATTCCTCCAACTTCCCAGTTTTGAGCCCGGCAGGCAGGCGCGACGATCAACAGCGCGGCTAGAACGTTACTTGCGATGATTTTCATAGATTTTTTCGTGTTGGTTTACTTGATGACCCGCACCGTTACTGTCGTGGACGCTGCCCCCTGACTGATGGTCAGCGGCAACTGCATGCCGGTCGGCGCCCATCCGGGAACCAGGGCTTTGATTTGATAAACGCCGACTTCGCTGGGTGCGAGATCGGCATAATAGAGCGGCAGGGTGAGGCCGTCTAGGGTAACCTCGGGTTGAACCGCGGCCGCCGCATCGACAGAGGCGGAAGCTGCAAAGCCGGTTGCAACTGGCGGCGTGGTGGCACCTAAGCCCGTGGCGTAGATCACGATCGCGTCGCCTAGATGAATAGGGTCGGCGTTCGTGACCAGTTGGTTGGAGTTGGCGCGGTAGACCGTAGGGATACCGGTCTGGGGGCCAGCCACGCCGCTGCGAAATACACTGGGCGCGACCGGCAAAACTGTGAAGTTCAAGATATTACTAGTTCCCCCGGGGGTGTAGAGCACCATGCTGGCGTCACCTTCCACCTCAAACGGAAGTTGGGCGTTGATCTGTCGGGGAGACACGAAGAGCATGGGCACCGGTGTTCCGTTGACTGTCAGGCAGGACTCGCCCAAGGCTGTGGGCAGAGGGATTTCGCTGGTCGCGATATTAACCGGACTCAGCCCAGTGCCCCAAACAGTTACGAGTCCTCCCGTTGCCACCGGCGGAGTAAAGTCGGCGGCATTGACGACTTGTGCGATCTGAGGAGCCGCCACAGAGGCATCGTAGTTCCAGGCGATGGCCGTGAAACCGGAAACCGTCAGCGAGACAAAAGCGTTGCCATTGGAAAGCGCCGCCAGCGTCCGCGTAAAGGCAAAGCCCGGCTGCCCGGTGAGCGGCGCCTCAGCCGTAGCCGTGGGTGCCATTGTTTGCACTTGGGCCGGATTGACGCGCTCGATGACGCCGGGCGACTGTGGGTTCGCAACAACCGTGCGGACGCCGTTCTGCGCTACGAACACAAAGCCCGACGAGGCGCCGTACGAGGCATCCAGATTCCCAAGAGGGGCGAGAGAAGAGTCGAGCAGGTAATTATCTACCACGTAGAAACCATAATCGGAGGCAGCGAAAGCGCCTGCCAACGACTGGTAGTCCTGCCGGGAAGCCACGAAAGAATCCGCGGTTGCGTCATAGAGCATCACATTCCCGTCCGGCATGGCCGCCAAGATGGAACCGCCGCCCGGTGACGCTGACAGCACGGTATTTATGTTGATGTTGTTTTCCCAAGGCCCCAGCGTTGTAGGCGTGAACGCCGTGCGTCCGACAAGGTCGATACGATCTATGGTGTTGGGTGGGGCGGCCACGCGCGAAGCAGCCAGTGTCGCGTTGCCGGAAGAGGCGATGGATCGCGGATAGTGGCCTGGCGGGAAAACAATCGGCGGCAGAGGCTGCAGCGTGTTCAGGTCGTATGCAGAAGCAAGCTGTGAGTCATCATGGCCGACCAGGAGGGAACTCTGGTCAAAAGTGATAGCCATCTGTGTGGGGGTGTTGTAGGTGGCTAAGGTCGCGATCTGCTGAAAGCTCGTACCATCGAAAACCAGCACCTGGTTCTTATCCTGGCGGAGTATGTAGAAACGGTTGCGCATCGGGTCGGCCAGAACATCCACCAGGTTTCCCGGAACGTCCACGATCGTGCCGCGCTGCTGCGGCGCCCGATTGTTGATGAGCACCCGAATCGCGGGCGGAAGATTTACTGCGGATTGGGAACTGAGTTGCAGAGCCGCCGATACCGTACCTTGCTGACTGGCGAAAACCTGCGGGTTGACGGTGACCTGTACAATAGCTGGCGTTGTCCCCACCGCGGGAGCGACCGAAATTCCCGGGACGCTGGCTGAAATCGTGAAATCCGTAGCCCCGCCACCCGGATCGGAGATGACTACGGACTGGGTCGCGGCCTGAGGGGTGCAGTAATTGCCCAGGAAGAGCAGATCTTCGAGTGAAGCTTGCAGACGGTGATACAGATTGAGGGAACCCACGGGCAGGATCATGATGCCGCTATCGGATATGGAGAACATTGTGTCGCGCGCGCGGTTCAGCAACGATTTGCCTGCGAGATTTTCCGGGAGTTGTAGCTGATCCAGAATGGTCAGATTCTCGGCATCGGTAACCATGAGGATCGGGGGTGCGGGACCAGTGGAAGAACTGCCGCTCGACGACTGCGCCTGAGGAATTTGCGCATAGATGAGTCCTGCCACGGAGTCGATGGCGTGGCTGCCCACATTCAGTGCGCCCGAGGGGTTGGCAAACTGGGAGATCAGCACGCCGGAGGCGCTGAATAGTCCCCAGCCTGCGGTGAAGTACGAGCCATCCTGGCTGACGCTGACCACACGCGGCCCTTGAGGGGGCGTAGAGGTGTAGCCCACCACACTGATCAGTTGGTTCCGGACATCATAGCGGAAGTAAAACGTGTTGGTTAAGCCGTAGATCCAATTCCCATCGCCAGAGACGGCCACCGACGCGGCTGAGATCTGCGGCGGAAAGGTTGCGGGCGGTACGGGCAAAGTATTTGCCGTGACGCCGCTGATCGTGTTGAGAACCTGGATGCTTCCAGAGAGTGGATCCAGCAACAAAAACTCGGTGCTGGTCACCACCAGGGCGAGGCCGTCAGAGCCGAAGGCGACGCCCAACGGGGCGTCGCCGAGAGTGAACATTTGTTGGCCTCCCGACGTCAGGTCGATCAACGTAAGGGCATTGCCGGCAGTGGTGGGAGCTTGGAAATTTGCGAAGTGCGCCACGAGCAGAAAATGCGCGTCTGGAGAAATCGCCAGAGAGCTGGGATACGGAGCAACCGACAAAGCGGTATTGGCTTGGAGGGTAGCGAGGGACACGACATCCAAGCGGCTGCCGGCAAAATTGGCGGCGTAGAGCACGCCGCGGGTTTCATCGAGTGCCAGATCGGCCTCCTGCCCTCCTAAAGGCACTACGGTGCCGAACGTGGCGGCCAACGCCGGCGCCGCGAGGGCGGAAACAAGCCCCGCCACAACCGCAACGGCGAAGCACCTGCACAGTGCATCAAATCGCGAAATCGGTTTCATGATTTCAACAGCTCCCGAGGCACCGGGCGCGAGCGGATTGGCCCGTCCGCGCGCGGTGCCTCCATGCTACTCGTCTAGTACTTATTCGGCGTTTTTGCGACGCCGCAACACGATCACGCCCAAAAAAACCAGCGCAAAAATCGCACAGACTAGGCGAATCATCGAGTTATCCATTTTTCGGTTCTCCTTTCCCGGCAGATTCCTACTCAGCCCTACATGTTGACCATCATGGGGATCAGTTCGCGCACAATACGCACGACAACCGGCCCCACCGTAACGACAAACAGCGACGGCAGAATACAAAAGAAGATCGGGAACACCAGTTTGACGCCCAACTTAGCCGCTTTCTCCTCGGCCTGCTGGCGCGTCTGCACGCGCATGAATTCGGAATGGCCGCGCAGGCTCTGCGCCACGCTGGTCCCAAAACGGTCGGCTTGCACCAGGACCGCGACCAACTTCTTGACTTCTTCCACCCCGGTACGATCGGCCAGGTTCCGCAGCGAGTCGGCACGGCGATTGCCGGCCTTCATTTCCAGGTTCATGAGGCTAAACTCCTCGCTGATCTCGGGGTAGGCGGCTTGCATTTCCTTGGCCACCTGGACAATGGCCTGATCCAACCCGAGGCCGCTTTCAACGCAGATAACCATCAAGTCCAGCGCGTGAGGTAGCGCGCGCAGGATATGCCTCTGGCGGTTACGCGCCACACGCCGGACATATTCGTTAGGACCGAAAAAACCAACGGCAAACGACGCCACCAGGAACAGGATTTTGTTGCTGGGGTCAGCGTCCGAGTTGGCTGTGGCCACCAGAGCCGCAATCGGCAGGGCGACGGCCAGAAGTACCTTTGAGCCGTACAGCATCTTGAGGGCATTAGGCCCGCGAAAGCCGGCGCGCATGAGCCGGCGCGACATTACCGTCGAGTCCTTCGGCGCAGAGGGGACTAGCGTGCCCAATTTCTTGACCAGTTCGCGCCAGGCCAGGCTGGGATGTGCCGCGACCGCTGTGGGCTCCACCGTCACCGCCGTCACGCGATCGATGGCTGCCTTCGGGCGAGCCCATAGTTGCAAGCCCAGCATCACCCCGATGGCTGTGATCATGACGAAGACAAGCAGAGTGACAAGCAACATGCGTTATACCTCGATAGAAACGATCTTCTTGATCACCGCGTAGCCCGCAATCTGTAGGCCCACAGCGCCACCCATCATCCAATGCCCGGTCGGGTCGTGGAAGAAAAACATCACGTATTGTGGATTTACGTAAAACATCATCACGGCCACGGCTGCCGGAATTAGGGAAAGCGCCATGCCGGTCATGCGGCCGTGTGCGCTAATGGCGCGAATGCGACCCCGGAGCTTGAACCGCTCCCGGATCAGGTACGCCAACTTGTCCAGTACCTCCGCCAGGTTGCCGCCAGTACGCCTTTGCAGCAGGACCGCCGATACGAAGAACTGCACGTCAAGTAGCGGCATGCGCGCCGCCAGTTTTTCGAGAGCCACTTCGAGAGGCAGTCCGAGGTTTTGCTCGTCAAAAGTGCGCCGAAACTCGCCAGCTAGAGGTTCGTCGAATTCGTGATGCAGCATCTCCAGCGAGACAGAAAAAGCGTGGCCCGCGCGCATGGCCCGAGCCACGAATTCGAGGCCTTCCGGAAACTGCGCTTCGAATCTCCATAACCTCTGCCTACCCTTGCGCCACACGTACAGTACAGGCACCGCTCCGGTGAGCAGGCCAGTGAGAAAGGCCACGCGATTGGCTGGCGCGGGCAGAAAATACCAAGCCATCGTGAAACCGCCGAGGCAACCGGCCAGAATCAGCCGGGCCAAGCGCGCCACGGGCCACCGGAGACCGGCACGGTCCAGAAGTTCCTGTAACCTCGGTCCGAGTTGGAAACGCCGAAGCAAACCGAGAACCACGCGGTCCTTTCTGCCGTCTTCGGCCTGAAACAGGGCTGGTGCCGCATTCTGGCGCTTGGGAGCCTTGGCCGCGGTTCCCAGCAGCCGATTCTTGATGCTGTCCAAGTCGGAGCGCCGCATTCGGCTCTCAAACAGGGAGTACCCGCCAGCGGTGGCCAGCACTACAGCGGCGAAGATGATGAGAACCAGGGTCATAGATTCAGATGTCCAAGGATTGGTCGAACAGATTTGGCGAAAGCCGGATCCCGGCGGCCAACAATTTCTCTGAAAACTTGGGGCGGATCCCTGTTGCCGAGAAACGGCCTAACACTCTGCCTTCTGCGGAAACCCCCCGCTTCTCAAAAACGAAAATGTCTTGAAGGGTCACCATGTCGCCTTCCATGCCCGTAACCTCCGTAACATTGACGACCCGCCGTGAGCCATCGCTCAAGCGCGCCGCCTGGACCAACACCTGAACTGCGGAAGCAATCTGCTGGCGGATAGAAACCAGCTGCATGTTGGCGTTGGCCAGTGAGACCATGACCTCAAGACGGGACACAGCGTCGCGCGGGCTGTTGGCGTGCACGGTGGTCAAGGAACCGTCGTGTCCTGTGTTCATGGCCTGCAACATATCGAGCGCTTCCTCGCCGCGCACTTCGCCGACCACGATCCGGTCCGGACGCATACGAAGTGCGTTGACAAGAAGCTGGCGCTGCCGAACCGCGCCTTGGCCTTCGAGGTTCGCAGGCCGAGTTTCTAAACGCGCCAAGTGAGGCTGTTTGAGCTGCAACTCGGCAGCGTCTTCGATGGTAACGATCCGCTCCTTAGGGGAAATGAAAACCGAAAGCGCGTTGAGCAGCGTCGTCTTCCCGGCACCCGTTCCGCCAGCGATCACTATGTTGAGCCGGGCCTTCACCGCCGCCTCGAGCAACTCCATCATCCCGGCCGTGAGAGCTCTCTTCTCCACCAGATCCTGCGGCATGAGCTTGTCGGTGCCAAAGCGACGGATCGAAAGCAGCGGACCATCCACGGCCAGCGGCGGCACAATGGCGTTGACCCGGGAGCCGTCGCTCAAGCGTGCGTCGACCATGGGGTTGGACTCGTCCACTCTCCGTCCCACCTGGGAGACAATCTTGTCGATGATGCGCAGCAAGTGCCCGTCGTCCCGGAAACAAACGTTGGTCTGTTCCAGCAGACCCTTGCGTTCCACGTACACTTGCTTGTGTCCGTTGACCAGGATGTCCGAGATGGTAGGATCCTGCAGCAATGGTTCGAGCGGTCCTAAGCCAAATACCTCGTCCAGGACCTCCTCGGAGATCTGCTGGCGCTCCAACGAACTGAGCAGCGTCGGCTCGCCGTCGATAAGTGCAATCACTGCCTGGCGCACCTCACTGCGTACACGCTGGTTATCGATGGTCGCCAGGGCTTCCAGGTTGATCCGATCGAGCAGCTTACGATGCAGTGTGAACTTCAACTCCTGATACTCAGGACGAAGAGCGTTCTTGTTACGGCCGGAATTGCGGAGCAACCGCTGGTCCCAGGTCAGCTCCTGGACTGGTTTCCCCTCAGTGTAGTTACCTAACATGGTGACTCCGTTGACGCATGGAATTTCAAACCGCTTTCTGTAAAGTCGGGGGAGGCGAGGCTGTTGTGCTGCGCGGTTGGGAACACATCATGTGCGCAAACTCCCACAGCGCACGCTCCAGCGCACAGGAGCCGACGGGTTGGCCGGCGCTCAGAGCTTTGTGGAGAGACAGGTAATCGTTAGGAAAAGTGGCATATACCGGAGCCTTGAAGATCTTGGCCATGGCCTCGAGCGTGACATCATCGGCCTTGCTGGCGCGGTTCACAATGACGTGAAAAGTCTCCAAACTCAGCCCCAGTTGCGCTAGCATGGAAACCGCTTTCCGCGCTAAGTGGAGGCTGGGCAGTTCCGGGGTGGTCACGAGAAACCCATGATCGGCCTCGGGCAGCATCAGTAGGCTGAGACGTTCGAAAACGGAGGGCAGATCTACAACGACCCAGTCGTAAACTGTTCGTGCGCACTCCAGGATTCTCCTCAGCTTGGAAGGGTCCGGATTCCCAACCGACAGCGTATCCGGCGACGGCAGCACATCTACGCCCCCTTTTCTCTGAACCAGCGGTGCCCAGGTTTCCGCGAGGTCCGGCAGCCCGTTGTTTTCTAGCGCGGACAAGGCGTGGGAGAGCGAGGGAGTCCCAGGTAACTTGAATAGCAATCGCGTCGTGCCGCTGGAGAGTGCAAAATCAACCAGTAAGATCCGTTGCCCGGTGACGTCGTGCAAGGCAAAAGCACTGTGCGCGGCGAGCGTCGAAGAGCCGGACCCAGGCTTGGCGCTGGCGAAGGCCACGAGACGCCCTCGATGGGCTTCCACCCCGTCCTCGCCCGGAAGCAGGTTGGCAATTCGCGCCACTGCCTGAAGCTGCAGTTGACGGGTGAATGGCGCATAAAGAAACTCCGCGGCACCCGCACGCAGGCACTCAAGCAGAGCATTCACTTCGTTGGCGAGATGCAGAGCGATGGCCGGAAGGGGTGGGGCCATGGAGGCCACAGCCCGAATGATGGCGGTTGCTGCTGGCAGATCGGTCGTGACGTCTACTAGCAGCACGTCGGGTCGCTGTGGCCGGAACAGGGACTCGAGTTTCTCCAAAGGAGGGTATCCTGTCCATTCCGCGGCAATTTGAAACGCGCCGCCCTCTGGGAGCGCACGCAGAAACTGTTGCGCGAGCGTTCGGTTGGGCAAGATCGCCACGGCAGCGAGCGGTCTCGGAGAATGGCTCGAATTGACACCGCGAGTTCCCATACGAAAGTGCTCAGGGACGGGATGTCTCGGAACTCCCAGCGGCACTCGAACGGGAAGGATTCTCCGCAGCACCGGTTACATTCGTCCGCGCCGGCTCACCCGGCAGGAAATCCCGGGGCATATACGGAAGAGGCTTGGGATCAGTGGCCGACAGCGGGTAAGTGCTTTCCGGCGTCACCATGACTATCAGTTCGGTTTTCGACTTGCTGATGGACCTGCTTTTGAACATCGCGCCCAGAATTGGCAGGTGTGCCAGACCGGGAATCTGCGACAGGTTCTCCGTCACTTGGTCGTCGAGCAATCCGGCTATCACAAAGCTCTGCCCCTCGCCCAACTCGATGTCGGTTTCCATGCGCCGCGTGGAAAGAGCGGGAATCGTGAAACCGTTGAAGACGACTGCGTTGGACATATCGATGCTCGAAACCTCCGGTTTCACGTGCAGCTTGATGGTCTTATTGGCCGTAACCTGCGGCGTGAAATTCAGCCGGATGCCGTACTCGCGAAACTGAACTGTAATGGCACCAGCAGATGCGCCAGCCTGTGGCACCGGAACCGGAAACTCTCCGCCTACGAGGAAGCTGGCTTCTTTTCCGTTGGTTGTGACCAGGTTGGGCTCTGCCAGAATCTGAAGCACACCCCGCGACTCGAGATCCTGAATCACCGCTCCCAAATTCAGGTCAGGACGAAACGCGAAGATGTTCAGCGCATCCGCCAGCGAGAAGCTGGTGGAGGAACCCGTTAGGTGATTACCGATCGTCCCGTTGACGCTAGAGGGCGTACCCCCCGCAAATTGCTGGGTACTGATGCTACCCGGCGTGTTGAGCGCACCGGTGGATAGGATGTTGACGCCGAAGGAATTGGACGCGGTGCGGTCGACCTCTGCAAACTTGACATGCAGCACAATCTGCTTCTCTGAGCGGGGCGGTACCAGCTGCAGGTTGTTGACCACGGCCTTGGCCTGCGGGGCGATGAGTGCCATCGCGCGTTCGGCGGCGCCGGGATTGCTCACCTGCCCGACAAGCGCTAATGAATCCCGATCGGCACGCACGTCAATGGCTTCATCCGGGAAGGTATCTTTGAGCAGGCGTCGGATGGGAGCTAAATCCCTTTCCACCGTCACTGCGTATATGCTGCGCTCACCGGATTTTGACCAGACCACCAGGGACGAAAATCCAGGGGCTTTGCCATTGACCAGAATCTCGCGTCTGGTCACGGCCACCGCGTCTACCACCTCCGGATTGCTGATGGAAATGCGGGTCACATCGGCAGAGCGGTCGAGCACCAGGCTGCGGCCTATGCTCAACGTCATCGGCGCGGGTGCGGCGGGAGTAGGAGGGGTTTGGGCGGCCAGCGAGGCGGCAACGGCCAGCACTAGTGCAGCGCCTCGGCGGCTCGATGCCGTATGCAAAAATCTTGCTCTAAACGGGCGATTCATAAGGCTACTCAATTGGCTCCTTCCGGCGGTCTAGTCTCGCCGACCACTTCCACGGTCCGTTGGTTTCCGCGAATGACGACTACCTCATCGGCGACCCCGACCGGCTGCGCCGGCGTGGAGGCAGGTTGCACGACTGCGGCTTTCGCGTGCGGCGGCGCAGACCGCTTTTCCGAAACCTCCGGCTTGTTTTTATGGAAACCGAACAACTCCGCCGTCTCCCGTCCCGGCGTTTTCTCGGTCGCCTGATCGGCTCCATTGCGCAGAACCAGCTGAATGTGACCTTCGTTGCCTGCCAGCGTGAGAGTTTCGGCTTGTTCGGGAGTGACCAGCAGCGTCACCACGGGGGCATTGATGGCTTGCCCGCGCGACTCCGGCTGCAATGTCTGGCCAGCGGAGAGCACCACAATGTTCTGCAATACCGTGTTGGTGATGGTGCCGTTGTAATTAGGCGGCCGGCCTGTGACGAGCACGTCCACCCGCATACCGGGAAGCACGAAGCCGGCGACTCCCACGACGTCATTTACACGCACAGAGACGGCGCGCATGCCCGGCGGAATGATGGGAGCCAATCCTGAGCCGCTTCCACGGGCCGCGAGCCGGCCCTCCAGCACGGGCTCATCGAGTAGGATGTTGCTCACCACGGGCCGGTCGATCACGTCTTCCACCTTCGAGAAACCACCCCGCGGAAACAGGTCCACAGGGACTTTAGTGAGTTTCAGTTCTTCCCGCCTCACAGTGGCTCCAACCGGCAGCGGCTGAGCCGCGGTCACCAGGTCACGGAGCTCGACTTGTTTGGGCTTGGCGTGTGCCCCACGGGCCGAGACTTGATAGAACACCGCGGAGACAACCAGCGCCAGCACGATGCTCATGGCCAAAACGGTCAAAAATCTGCGATCCATAATTCACTCGTTGTGTTCGATTTCTATCCCCGGGCCATTTCTGCCAGCCACACACCCGCAACAATCGCCGGCGCATACGGGATGGCCTCAACCCGCGCTACCGCACGTCCCCCCGCTAGGGACGAACGCATGGCCAACACTGCAGCACTCGCCGCAGCCAGGATTCCGCCGGCCAAGGCTGTGATCCAGGCGGCGTAGAGAATCGTACCCGGTCCCAGCAGGCTGCCAAAGCCGGCCATCAACTTGATGTCGCCGCCTCCCATGCCGCCAAGGAAGTAGAAAATCGCAAACAACGCGAATCCCACCCCAGCGCCCGCGGCGGCAGTTGACACTCCGCGCAACCCCTCATGGACACCATGAAGCGCCACTCCCGAGAGCAAGGCGACTCCGCAGGTCCAGTTTGAAATGCGGCGGCGCGCGAGATCCTCAACCACCGCGGCGACTCCCACCACCAA
>JASHOO010000032.1 GCA_030041035.1 Bryobacteraceae bacterium
GGTCACGCTCGAAGCCATGGTGGTGAGCGCCATCGAATCAGCCTGCGCTGCCGAGCACTACGGCCTGCCCCATAACCGGATCATCCTGAGCGCGAAAGTGAGCGGCGTGCAGGACCTGATTGACGTTTACCGGGCGCTCGCGGCCCGCTGTGATTACCCGCTGCACCTCGGACTCACCGAAGCCGGCATGGGCTCGAAAGGCATCGTGGCCACCACCGCGGCCCTCGCGGTCCTGCTTCAGGAGGGCATCGGGGATACCATCCGCACCTCGCTGACGCCCCTGCCCAACGGCGATCGCACCGAGGAAGTCGTGGTTTCCCAGCAGATCCTGCAATCGCTCGGCATCCGCAGCTTCACTCCCCAGGTCACCGCCTGCCCCGGCTGCGGCCGCACCACCAGCACTTTTTTCCAGGAAATGGCCGACCAGATCCAAAGCTATTTGCGCGAGCAAATGCCCGTCTGGAAGCAGAAGCATCGCGGTGTTGAGGAAATGCGCGTCGCCGTCATGGGCTGCATCGTCAACGGCCCCGGCGAATCCAAACATGCCAATCTCGGCATTTCTCTGCCCGGTACGTTCGAAGACCCCAAAGCGCCCGTCTTCGTGGACGGCCGTTTGCTGAAAACCCTCAAGGGCGACCACATCGTCTCCGAGTTCATCGAGATCCTGGACAACTACGTCGCTACGCGCTACTAAAACCGGCGCCATGTCCAGACGCAGCGTCATTGCCAGACGATACTTGATCCGGGGCCGCGTGCAGGGCGTGGGCTACCGCTTCTTCGCCCAGCGGGCCGCCGATGAGCTGCGCGTCACCGGCTACACCCGCAATCTTGATGACGGCCGCGTCGAGGTCTACGCCGTGGGAACCGCCGAGCAGTTGACGGAATTGGCCGGCCGGTTGTGGAAGGGTCCCCGCCTGGCCGAAGTGCGCGGCGTTGAAGAATTCGAAGCCGACGTGCAACAATACGGTTCTTTTCACATCGAGGCTTGATGAACCATTACGACGATCTCAAAAAGCTGATCCGCGAAGTCCCCGACTTCCCCAAACCCGGAATCCTTTTTTACGACATCACCACCCTGCTCAAGAATGGGCCCGGCTTTCACCAGGTGATCGACGCCTTGAAGAGCCATTATCAGGGTGCGAGTGTCGATACCGTCATCGGTATCGAAGCCCGCGGTTTCATTTTCGCTCCCGCGCTGGCCTATGCGCTCGGTGCCGGCTTCGTGCCCGTGCGCAAGCCGAAAAAGCTGCCTTCAGAGTGCGTCAGCGTCAGCTATGAGCTCGAATATGGCTCCGACAGCCTCGAAATCCATAAGGACGCGATTCAGAACGGCCATCGCGTGCTGGTGGTCGATGATCTGCTGGCCACTGGCGGCACCGCGGCGGCGGTGACTAAACTCGTCGAAAAGACTGGCGGCCAAGTCGCCGGCCTGGGCTTCGTCGTAGAGCTGACTTTCCTCAAAGGCCGCGCCAGGCTCAACAGCTACGACATATTCTCTCTCCTGCAATACGACAAATGACCGGCGCGGCGCGCTCGGCGCGGCTCCTGGCATTCGCCAAGATCAATCTCGACCTTCGCGTGCTCTACCGCCGGCCGGACGGCTACCACGAGCTGCGCACTGTCTTCCAGACAATCTCACTGGCCGACCGGATCCAGGTCGCGTTCACGCCTGCCCGTAACACCGCCGTAGCGGTTCACGCCAACGTCGACATCCCCGATAACCTCATCACTCGCGCGGCTGAGGCCGCTCTCGACACCATGAGGCTCACCGGCCGCCTCGAATTCGCACTGGATAAGCGCATTCCCATGGGCGCCGGTCTTGGCGGCGGATCCTCCGACGCCGCCGCCGTTCTCCTGGCCCTGCCCGTCCTTGCCGGCAAACCGCTCCATTGGCCCGCGCTCCTGAAGCTCGCCGCGGAACTCGGCAGCGACGTCCCGTTTTTCCTCCTCGGCGGCACGGCGGTCGCCATCGGCCGCGGAACTGAGCTTTATCCCCTGCCTGACCAAAAACCCCGGCGCGGCCTCGTAGTCGCCCCCGGGATTCACGTTTCCACCGCCGACGCCTATCGCCGCCTCAGCGCCGAATTGACAATGGAATCGCAACAAAATAAGATGGTTAGTTTCCAGTCCGCCGCTTGGTGCGCCAGTGTGCCGCCCTCCGCTGAAGCCCAAGCGTCATACGGGCAAAATGATTTTGAAACGGTCGTTTTCAGCCGTCATCCCGAGCTAAAATCGATCAAGCGGCGTCTGCTGAAATTGGGTGCGCGGCCTGCTCTAATGAGCGGCAGCGGCTCGGCTGTTTTCGGGTTGTTTTCCGAGCGCGACAAACTGCATCGCGCCCTTCAATCCTTGCGAGAGGAACGAGTCTTTCCGATCACGCTCGTGAGCCGCCGTCAGTATTACGCCGAGTGGTGGAGACGTCTGGGAGCACACACGAAAGAAAACTTATGGCCGCCCCAAAGCCGGTACGCGCGATGAACCCGGACCGCATCAAAATCTTCACCGGAAGCGCCAACCCCGAGCTGGCCCGCGAAATCTGCCAGGATCTCGAGTTGGAGATGGGGCAGGCGCAGGTGAAGGCCTTCGCCGACGGTGAAAACAATATCCAGATTCAGGAAAATGTCCGCGGCGCAGACGTCTTCGTGGTCCAGCCCACTTCCACTCCTGTCAACCACCACATCATGGAAATCCTATTCATGATCCAGGCGCTGAAGCTGTCTTCGGCGGAGCGCATCACGGCAGTGCTACCCTATTATGGTTACGCCCGGCAGGACCGCAAGGATAAACCCCGCGTTCCGATTTCCGCCAAACTGGTAGCCACGCTGATTGAAGCTGCCGGCGCGGACCGTGTGCTGGCGCTCGATTTGCACGCGGCGCAGATCCAGGGGTTCTTCGACATTCCGGTGGACCATCTGTTCGGCACCCCGGTGATGATCGATTATTTCAAGCCGCTGGAGATCCGGAACCTGACCGTAGTTTCGCCCGACGCGGGCGGCGTGGAGCGCGCCCGGGCCTTCGCCAAGCGGTTGAATGCGCCGCTGGCCATTATTGATAAGCGCCGTGAAGAAGCCAACGTGGCCGAAGTGATGAACGTGATCGGTAAAGTGAAAGACCGCAATTGCCTGATGGTGGACGACCTCATCGATACCGCCGGAACGCTCGTAAAGGGCGCCAAAGCGCTGCTCGAGCACGGTGCGGCCAGTGTCTCGGCCTGCGCCACCCATCCGGTGCTCTCGGGTCCGGCCGTTGACCGGATCGCCAGATCGCAATTGAAGGAAGTCGTGGTGACCAATTCCATTCCGCTCGGCAAGAAAGCCCAGCAGTGCTCCAAAATCAAGGTTCTCTCGGTGGCGCCTTTGCTGGCACGCGCGGTGCAGTCCATCCACGAGGAAACGTCAGTCAGTATTCTGTTTGTTTGAGAAATTGCCGGGCAACGCAACCCACGGAGCCGCTCCCATGCGGCGCTCGGACTTGCACCCGGCTGAGGAGATGCAATGAGAACGGATATTACGGTTGCCGCGGAGGCGCGCGCCTCCCGCGGGAAAAACGAAGCTCGCCGCACGCGCCGCACAGGGATGATTCCCGCCGTCGTCTATGGCGCCTACAAGGACCCCGTCCCGGTCGCGGTGAATCCCCGGCATATTTCCCAGATTTTGCACAGCAAAACCGGTCACAACACCATTTTTAACCTCAGCGTGCAGGGCGGCGAGAACTCACCCGTCATGGTGGTCGACGGCCAGTATGATCCCATCAAAGGCCATCTGCTGCACGTTGACCTCAAGCGCATCGATCTCGCCAAGCGCCTCCGGGTTTCGGTTCCGGTCGTTACGCACGGCGAACCCAAAGGTGTGAAGCAGCAGGGTGGCTTGCTCGAAGTCGTCACGCGTGAGGTCGAAATTGAGTGCCTGCCGGACGACATCCCCGAGCATTTCACCATCGACGTCACCGAGCTCCTGATCGGCCAGAGCAAGCGCGCCAGCGATATCCCCTTCGGCGCGTCCATCCACCTGGTGAGCGCCCCGGACACCGTCATCGCCCATTGCGTCGCACTTAAGATTGTCGCCGAGCCCACGCCCGCCGAAGCCGTCGCCGAGCCCGTCGCCGAGGGCGCCGCACCCGCCGAACCTGAGGTCATCAAGAAGGGCAAGAAGGAAGAGGAAGGCGCGGTTGCCGAAGCCAAGCCTGAGGCCAAGGGCGAAGCCAAGCCCAAGAAAAAGTAGCCGGGAATGTTCCTGGTCGTGGGTCTGGGAAACCCGGGCGGGGAGTATGAAAACACTCCGCATAATCTGGGCTTCCGGGTCATCGACCTCCTGGCCGAAAGGCATGCCATCCGCGTGAACCGAAAAGATTCCAAGGCGCTGACCGGGGTTGGCGAAATTGCCGGCCGTCCGGTGATGCTCGCCAAGCCGCAAACTTACATGAATCTCAGCGGTACCTCCGTCGAGCCGCTGATGGCCAAACATTATCTGGCCGCCGACGACCTGATTCTGGTTTACGACGAGCTGGACCTCGCCTGGGGTGAAATGAAGATCAAGCCCCATGGTTCCGCCGCCGGACATCATGGCCCTGAATCGGTCATCGCTTCTCTCGGCACGGCGGATTTTGTACGAGTACGGCTCGGAATCAATCCGGGCCACAAACTCCGCGACGGTGCGGAGTATCTGCTCTCGCCCATTTCGCGTTCCCGGCGGGAGCAAGCCGAAGAACTGGTCGGCCGTGGCGCTGACGCAGTCGCTTCCATAATTGCCGAAGGCGTCGAAAAGTCCATGACGAAATTCAATCGTCGCGCCCCAGGCTCAAAAACCGAGGAGCAATGAGGATCTACGAAGAGTTGTTTATCGTTAAGCCGGATGCCCCGGAGGAGGAAATCGATCAGTTCATCGAGCAGATGAAATCGGTCGTCACCTCAGCCGGCGGTTCCGTGGATAAGACCGAAAAGTGGGGCAAACGCCGCCTCGCTTACAAGGTAGACAGGTTCCGGGAAGGCTTCTACGTGCTGTTCCAGTTCAACGCCGCCCCGGAGACCGTCAAAGAATTTGAACGCCGCCTGCGTGTGTCCGACCTGGTGATCAAGTTTCTCACCGTGCGCATCGACCACACCCTCAAGCGGCTGGACAAGCGAAAGAAGGAACGCGAACAGCGGGCCCACCGCAAAGCCGCGTCAGCCCCGGCGGCGCCGGCGCAGCCGTCCGTGTCGCAGCAGATGCTCGACGAGCACGCCGCGCCGGGCGAGCCCGCGGAGTAAACGAGGAGAATGAATCATGCCAGAACCTAAGGGAAGACCCGGCAGTGCGGGGCAGCGCCCCACCGGCGGCGATAAGGCCGTCGCCACGCAAAAGAAACAGTATTTCCGGCGTAAGAAAGTCTGCCGCTTCTGCGTCGAGCGCATTGACGACATCAACTACAAAGACGTCCGGCTGCTTTCGAGCTTCATCGCCGAGCGCGGCAAGATCGTGCCGCGCCGCATCTCCGGCGTCTGCGCCCCGCACCAGCGGCGGCTCGGCGACGCCATCAAGAAGGCGCGCAATATCGCGCTGCTGCCCTTCGCGGCGTCGATTTAACGGGAGGCATCCATGGAAATCATCCTGCGGGAAGATATTGATAAACTCGGCGCGCGCGGCCAGGTGGTGAAAGTCGCGGCCGGCTACGCGCGCAATTATCTGCTGCCGAAGCGGCTGGCCGTGCCGGCCACCGAGGCCAACAAGAAGATCGTCGAGCAGGAGCGCCAGGCTCATTTGCGGCGCGAAGCCAAGCTCAAGACCGAGGCCCAGGATCTCGGTAAAATCCTCGGCGCCGTCACCGTCACCATCGCGCAAAAAGCCGGCGAGAACGATCAGCTCTTCGGCTCCGTCACCGCCAAGGATATCGCCGAGGCGCTGGAGAAGCAGAACTACTCCATCGACCGCCGCAAGATCCAGCTCGACGAGCCGATCAAACAACTCGGCGAGCACAAGATCACCGTGCGGCTGCATAAAGAGGTGCCTGTCGAGATCACCGTCCAGGTCATCAAAGAAGAGTAACGATGGCCTTCGCGTTGACCGGCCAGACCGCCATCGTTACCGGTGCGGCCACGGGGATCGGTGAAGCCATTGCGCGCCGCCTGGCCAGCGCCGGCGCTGCCGTCGCCGTTGCCGATCTCAATTTCACCGGGGCCACTCAGGTCGCCCGCTCCATCGGCGGCGACGCGTTTCCGCTCGAAGTCGACGTTGCCCGCTCCGATTCCGCCGGCGCCGCCATCGCCCAGGTCGTCGCCCGCCGCGGCCGCATCGATATCCTCGTCAACAACGCCGGCATCGGCGGCAAGGCTGCGCCCCTTTGGGAGCAGACCGACGACGATTGGCACTACATCATCGGCATCAATCTCATGGGCGTGGTTTACTCGACCCGCGCCGCCATCCCTCACATGCGCCAGCGCCGCTACGGCCGCGTTGTCAACATCGCCTCTATCGCCGGCAAAGAGGGCAATCCCAATATGTCGCCCTACTCGGCCACCAAGGCCGCGGTCATCGCCTTTACCAAATCCGTAGGAAAAGAAGTCGCCACCGAGGGCATCTGCGTCAACGCCGTCGCGCCCGCCGTCATCCGCACCCACATCCTCGATCAACTCACGCCCGAGCAGGTCGACTACATGACCCAGCGCATCCCCATGCGCCGCACCGGTACACCCGACGAAATCGCCGCTGTCGTCCACTTCCTCGCCAGCCCCGATTCCTCCTTCGTCACCGGCCAGTGCTACGACGCCAGCGGCGGAAGAGCGACGTACTGAGAGCCAGTCAGGCCGGCTGCGTGTCGGCACACGACGCCGGTCTCGATAACCCTACCTACGTACTTAACAAAGATATTCGAATTCACATCCGATCTGTTGATA
>JASHOO010000328.1 GCA_030041035.1 Bryobacteraceae bacterium
AACGTACCCGGCTCAACTGGGAACGTTACCAGCGGCTGGTCCACCGCTACATACCGAACTGTCGAGTGCTACATCCTTATCCGGATAAGCGCTTCTTCGCGTCACATCCAACCTTAGGCAAGAGCCGTATGCGGTAGCACTGCATGTACGGATCCGTGCGGGGGGCGGTCAGCAATGGCCGTCCCTACCGCGACCACTGAAGCGCATCACGGACGTAGTCCTGGCGGCTGCCACGCTGGTGTTGCTCTCCCCGTTTATGCTTTTGATCGCATTACTGATTCGGATGACCTCGTGCGGCCCCATAATTTTCCGCCAGCAACGAAGGGGGCTAAACGGCCGGCGCTTTACGTTCTACAAATTCCGCTCGATGTGTGACAACGCCGAAGAATTGAAGACATCGTTGACGGATTTGAATCGCAAATCGACGGCGTTCAAGATCCCGGATGACCCGCGGCTGACGCGAATCGGCCGCTTGCTGCGCAAGTTCTCCATTGATGAATGGCCCCAGTTATCGAACGTACTGAAAGGTGACATGTCGCTGGTGGGTCCGCGTCCTGCAGTCTCGGAAGAGGTGGACGCCTACCAAACATGGCAACGTCGGCGGCTTCGTATGCGTCCGCGTCTGACTTGTTTGTGGGCCTTGGCTGGGCACGACAATCTGGATTTCGATACCTGGATGAAGATGGACATGCAATACATCGATACTTGGTCATTGGAACTAGACTGGAAAATCATTTTGCGCACGATTCCGCGAGTCCTCACCGGAAGCGGAGCAAATTGAGCCCGGTTCGAGCTCTCTGTGCCTTGCGGCTGACAATTTAATGCATCACCAAGGGAACATATTGGGAATTCCCAAACCAGAAGGCCGCATCGCCATTTCCCAAATCGAGCGCCCCGTTGCCGTTGGCGTCTAGAATCCACAACCCATTGCGGAACACACCCACATTGGCGTTCCCGGTACCGTTCCACTTGCCCACAACGGGAATATCGCCGGCCTGGCCGTAGGTCAGCGTAATGTCCACCCCATCGGTCCATTGACCATTGCCAAGGACGTCAAGATACCAGACGCCCTGCGAGAAGAGCCCGGCTTTGGCCGTCCCCGAACCATTCCAGTCACCAACAACCGGCGTGTATGTTGAATTGCCGAACCAATATGCATTATCACCGCCTGAAATGCCATCCCATACGCCGTTACCGTTGACATCCAGCATCCAGTACCCGTTTCGATACACACCGATCTTGGTGGTGCCCGAGCCATTCCAATCGCCAGTAACCGGAATATCACCTGCCTGGCCAAAATTGTAAAGGCAATCCCCGCCGGCGACGCCGTCCCATACGCCGTTGCCGTTGCAGTCCAGGAACCACTGGCCGCTCCGAAAGATTCCGATCTTCATGACACCGGTGCCAGTCCAGTCGCCCACGACCGGAACGTCACCGGCTTGGCCGAAATAATCAATCTGGTCGCCGCCCGCAACACCGTCGAATGTTCCGTTTCTGTTTTGGTCCACATACCAGATCCCGGAGGAAAAGACCACTGCTGTAAAACCATATGCAGTCAGATAAACATTGGCAGACGCGCTTTTGGTTGTGTCAACGACACTCGTGGCAGTCACGGTAATCGCGGTGCTTCGAGGCGCAGTATACAAGCCGCTACTGCTAATCGTTCCCGCGACGGGCGCGACCGACCACGTAACACCAGTGTTGCTTGTTCCGCTAACCGTCGCTTGAAACTGATACGTCTGCAAAGCCAGCAGCGAGACCGACGCGGGCTGCAACGTGACCTGAACCGTGGGTACTAGCGTGACCGTAGCGGTTGCGGATACGGTTAAACTTGCCGCGCTCGTGGCCGTTATAGAAATGACCTCAGTGACCGAAATGCTGGATGGCGCCGTGTAGAGGCCGGTTGAGCTGAGGGTGCCGACCGTCCCGCTCATGGACCACTGAACCGCCGTGTTCGAAGTGCCCGATACTGTTGCTGTGAACTGTTGCGTTTGCGAGGCAGAGAGCGTTGCCGAGGTTGGAGTCAGCGACACCGTGATCGGGGTCGTGACAGTGATCGTTCCCCCGCTCACGGTCACAGGAATGGCGGTCCCCGTGGGATCCACAGCAATTCCGCCTGAGAGTTGAATTGACAGGGTGCCGGATGCCGCCGATGAGAGAGTGACCGACAGCACGGCCACAACGCCACTGGCAATCGGTGTCGTGTTCATCGCACTGATGATGCATATGTTGTTTGCGCAGCTAATCGACTTTCCGGCAGAACTGGCCGCAGAACCTACCGCCGTGGTTACGGATTGGACCGTACTGGGCACGTTCAGAGTCCATTGCAGCCCAGCCGGCTGGTCTCCCGAAGAACTCATGCTGAGATTCAGAGACCGTGCTGCCAGGTGTTGCACTCGCGGAAGAAAGCGACAGCGTAACGGTCTGGGCCATCAACGTGGCGCTGGAAACCAGGCAGACCGTGAAAAGCAGTTTCCAACCTTGGCCAATCACAACTGTAATATCGATGGAACAGGGACAAAACCTTAGGTGGAGGGGATCGCCCGCAGGGGGCGAATGTTTTATAGTACAAAAAGTGCGTGAGCCCAGCCGGATCCCTCCTTTTGGCGGCCTCCAAATCGAATTCCACGTCATCAAGTTTCTCGGCTTGATCTGCCTCGCTGTCTTGTGTGTGATTCTGAGTTTAGGCCTCTGGCCGTTTCATGTGCCCGCGAATGACGTAACCTGGCAGGCGAATCGAAACGGCCTTCGTTTTGGCAAATACGGAACTGTGCTGAGTTCCCGCGATTTCACCAAGGCAAATGACGGGGACGAAGCATCAAGCAGTCTCGAAGTTTGGCTGCAGCCCCGGCGGATATGGGACAGCGGCACGTTTCTCGCGTTCTACGCGCGAGGAAATCCCTTCCGCCTTTCCTTGCGCCAATGGCAAAGCGACCTCGCGCTTGGGGTTGATTCCGATCATTCGCGACAAGCTGCGCTGCTTGTGCGCGATGTCTTTTTAAGACGGACCCCAGTCTTCCTCACGATCACTACGGGCTGGAATGGCACGACCGTTTACGTCGATGGCCTTTTAGCCAACCAATCGCGGGAACTTCAAATTCCCTCGAATGAGTTCACGGGGCGACTTATTGTTGCTGCCGCGGCACTGCAAAGCGACAGCTGGTCCGGTCAGTTACTGGGGCTCGCACTCTACCACAGGGAGCTCTCGGCGCCAGAGGTTCAGCAGAGTTATGAACACTGGACTCGACTAGGCCGGCAACCGAGTCGCGGAGACGAGCGCAATGCCGCGTTATACCTCTTTGATGAGCACGGCGGTAATGTCGTCCACGACCGCGCCGGATCAGGAGTGGACCTCCAGATTCCAGAGAGGTACGTAGTTGTTGATCAGATCTTTCTCGAGTCCCCTTGGTCGGAATTCAACCGGAGCACGGATTTCTCAGGCGCTGTGCTCAAGAACATTGTCGGCTTTGTCCCGTTCGGGTTCTGCTTTTATGCTTATTTACGCGTGGTGCGTCGGCACCAACGAGCGGCCCTTCTCACCGTTATTCTGGGTATTTTAGTTAGCCTGACCATCGAAATCCTTCAAGCATTTATTCCGACGCGAGCATCAGGCATGATGGACCTTGTGACCAATACCCTTGGAACCTATCTTGGTATCGTCTTGTACAAGGTCGCCGGTCGTATCCTGTCAATCGTACTGCCCCCATTCCCTTCGACCCGTGGGCAAGGCGGCTTTTAGGCAATTGGATTCGGGTGTGGCTACTTTAGAACCACGGCTAAGACTTTCAGAATGAATGAGTTAGGCGGAAGTGAGACGGTGTTGCATGGGGGAAAGACGGGGATATGAGAATATCCCCGTTTTTCGGTCAGTCGCGGTCGGCGGATTGGGCAGCTTGGCCTGATGGCGGAGGACGGTTTGCGACAGGGTTTCCAGTCTATTGAGTAGCGATCTCAGCTTCCGATACTGGTGAGAGGCGGCGCGAAACATGGGCATCACATCGCGGGTCAGTTTCACATTGACGGTTTTGCCTTTGGCCTTATACGTCCACTCGAAGTAAGGTCCGTGGCGTTTGGCCGGGTCCTGGCGGCAAGCACACTGGGCATTGCCACACTTCATCATGCGCTGGAGAAGCGTCCCTTTTGCAGAAGTACTCCAGTTGTTGCAATTCCTTTTTGAGAGCCTGAAAGCGTTGCGCGTAGCGATCCGGGATCGTGGGGCGTAAGTTGGATCGAGATCTGCTCATAATGGTTTGGACATGCGTCCAGTCTTACGGTAATAAATACCGTAGGAAAATGTCAACAGCCAACATTGCGACGCCATTTCTGCCGACACTACTTTCGTCCCATATTGCTGAGCGTGACCCGATTCGCCGCAAATTCTCCCATCCCGCCGCCGGAGACGTTCCGGCTGCCGATCACGAGATCCAGATTCTCGCGCTTCAGCTTTTCGAGCATGACCGGAATGATGCGCTCGTCGTGCTGTAAATCCGCGTCCATCACCAGCAGATACGGAGAGCTCGTCGCCAGCATCCCTTCGACCGCCGCCGAAGCCAGCCCGCGCCGCCCGATCCGCTGGATCACTGCCCCGTGCTTGTGCGATTCGGGGTGAGGAGGGGCAGGAGATTTCCCCGCGTGTTTCGCGGTCGTCGCGGCGACCTGATCAAGGTTTTGTGGTGGGATGGCGACGGGCTGTGTCTGTTTGCAAACTAACCGTCTTCACACTACACCTCTTTCGGTCCCAGTCCGACATTTTGGAGGTCTGTCTGCAAACCTGCCGCTC
>JASHOO010000033.1 GCA_030041035.1 Bryobacteraceae bacterium
ATGGAGTACAGCCTCACCGAGGAAGCGCAACGGCGCGGAATGGTTCGCCTCGCCTGGCACGATCAGGTATTCATTGATCGGGGCCTGCACGAGTACCTGGGTCACTGGATTTATCGCGATCAAACGGTATGGGATTACGTTAAGGCGCCGGCTTACGCGGCTTTGAGCGTATTCATGCTCTTGCTGCTATTCACGCTGCCAAAGGACCGGCAACGAGCGCTAGTGCTGAAACACGGGCGGCGGCTGCGCGGGCCGGAGCTGGTAACCACGGCCCAGTTTAACGGCCGCCACGAAGCGGACGGCATTGCGTTGCTGAACGCAGAACGGACCGCTCGGGACAGGCTGCTAAGAAAGAATCGAAGCCGCTGGATCCGCATTCCACGTAAGGGAGAGGCGATGCACTTCCTGGTGATGGGTGACTCAGGCACTGGTAAGAGTGCGGCTATCCGGCAACTGCTAATGCAGATCTGGGAACGTGGGGAGACGGCGATCGTCTATGACCCGGCCATGGAGTACTTGCCGCAGTTTTATAGCCCGGAGAGAGGAGACGTGATTCTGAATCCAGTGGACGCGCGTTGTCCGTTCTGGACGCCGGGCAATGAGGTCATCCATCCTGCCGAGGCCTTAACACTCGCAACCTCATTGTTCCCCGAGCAGGGCCGAGAGAACCGCTTTTTCGTGGAAGCGCCACGCCGCATATTCGCGCATCTTCTGAACCTGCGGCCGACCCCCGAAGAACTGACGCAGTGGATGTGCACCGCCGAGGAAATCGATCGCCGCGTCAGGGGAACTGAAATGGAGGCGATGATCAATCCTCAAGCAGCAGCGCAGCGAAGCGGTGTGCTGGGTTCGCTCAACATGGTGGCCGATGCCTTCAAACTGCTGCCCAGCAAGCGTGAGTCCCAAGAGAGCTGGAGCACTGTCCAATGGGCTAGGGAACGAAAAGGATGGTTGTTCCTTACGTCGAAAACAACCATGCGTGAGCGTGTGCGGCCGCTCGTGAGTCTATGGCTCGATCTGCTAGTTTTACGGCTCATGAATGACGGCCACACCGGCCAGAAGCCGGTATGGTTCGTACTCGACGAGTTGGCCAGTCTACAACGGCTGCCGCAATTGACGACGGCGATCACGGAGAATCGCAAATCCAATAACCCGATGGTGCTGGGGTTCCAGGGCAAGGCACAATTGGAGACGCTCTACGGGCACATTGCAGAGGTGATGCTGTCGCAACCGGCCACCAAGATTTTTCTTAAGACGAGCGAGCCGAACGCCGCCGAATGGATCTCGAAAGCGATTGGCGAAGTGGAGATCGAGAGGTTCCGCGAAACACGAGCACGTGGACAATTCCCGCGCGGGCGCAACTCGGAAAGCGAGCAAAGGGAGGTCCGCAACGAGGCGCTTGTGATGCCCTCAGAAATCAGCGGGCTGGATCCGTTACACGGGTATCTCAAGTACGGGAATCTCGTCGTGCGCGTGCACTTCCCCTACATCGAGCTGCCTAACCGGCAGGAGCGGTTTGTGGAGCGTAGGGCAGACGTCCCCACACCGAAGACTTCCCTATCTCTCATAAAAGGAAAGACGGAAGCGCCACCGGAAATCGCAAAGGCAGCAGCCAGCGAGCAGGGGTTGTTCTTCGAATAGCGAAATATGGTCACCATCTCCGCTCCCATCAGCACTGGCCAAGCGCGGGCATATCACCGAGAAGAGTTTCAGAACGCTCGCGAAAACTACTACACCGAAGGTGACAAGATCCGTGGGGAGTGGCACGGCCGGCTGGCCGAGAAGTTCGGCTTGCGCGGAGAAGTCAACGAAGAGCACTTCGCACGTTTGGCTGAAGGCCAGCATCCCCATACGGGCGAACAACTGGTACGGCATCAAACGCCGCGCCAATACGTCAACGAGACGGGCGAAACCGTGAAGGCGATGGAGCACCGGGCGGGATGGGATGTCACGTTCAGCGCACCCAAGAGCGTGAGTCTTACGGCACTGGTAGGCCGTGATGACCGCGTGCGGGAGGCGCACTGGCGAAGTGTGGATATAGCGCTCGATGAGATGGAGCAGTACGTCCAGGCGCGGATGGGCGGCAACATTCCGGCAGTTACCACAGGCGAGTGGGCCGCAGCGAAGTTCGAACATGACAGCAGCCGCCCGGTGGATGGCCATGTGGCGCCGCAACTCCACACGCACGTGGTCTTCTTCAACATCACAGAACTGGAGAACGGAGAGGCACGAGCATTACAACCACAGGAGCTCTATCGTACCCAGCAGTATGCGACTGCTGTTTATCGCTCGGAGCTGGCGTTGCGTTTGCGAGACCTGGGCTATGAGATCGAACCGGGCAAGACCGGAGCGCCGGAGATCAAGGGCTACAGCACGCAATATCTCGAAGCATCGAGCCCACAACGCCAGCAGATCAAAGACCATCTGGCTCAACAGGGCGTCAGCGGCGCCGAAGCCGCGCAGATCGCGGCGCACCGTACGCGGGATCGCAAGCTCGCATTGACCAAGGAAGAGACCCTGGCGCGGCATCGCGATATGGCCGAAGCCTTCGGCAATCAACCAGAAAGAATCGTCCAGGAAGCCAAAGAAAGAGCTGCTAAACGGGAACAGCATTCGATCGTCCGGAACGAAGGGAGGTTGCGGCATGCCCAATCCGCGGTGACGTTCGCTCGTGATCGCAATGTCGAGCGTGAAGCCGTAGTCCACGAACGGGCCCTAATGCGGGATGCGCTCAAACGGTCCATGGGCTTTGCGAGCTTCGAGGAAGTGCGTATCCACTTCCAGGAGCGCATCGAGAAGGGCGACCTAATTGAAGTAACAACGCCTCGGGGCCGTTGGTTTACTACACCTGAGATGGTGAATCTGGAATGCGCCAACATTGAGCGCATGCAACGGGCGCAGGACCGGTACGCGCCTCTGGTCGGCCAACAGAATCAGTTCGACCAATTAAGCAACAGCCAGCGGCGCGCCGTGGAAACAATTCTGGATAGCCGCGACCAGATCACGGGATTACAGGGTGCGGCTGGTGTGGGCAAGACGACTTCTTTAGCCGCGATCCGCGCTTCAGCCGAAAGAGAGGGATACGCCGTCGAAGGGCTTGCGCCCACGTCGAGGGCGGCCTATCAACTCGAAGAAGCGGGTATCAAATCCAACACGTTGCAGCATCATCTTGCTCAAGGTGAACGTACGCACGATGGCCAGAAGCGTCTTTATTTCGTCGACGAATCCAGCTTGGCAAGCACCAAGCAGGTACATGAGTTTTTCGAACGGCTGCAGCAAAATGAGCGTGTAGTGCTGGTGGGCGACACACGCCAGCACCAGGCAGTGGATGCGGGCAGACCATTCGAGCAGCTACAAGAGGCCGGATTGCGGACGGCGCGGCTCGATGAAATCGTTCGACAGAAAGATCCAGCTCTGAAAGCGACCGTCGAGCAACTCGCCCGCGGCCATGTACGGGAAGCCGTCAGTGGTCTGAACGAACAGGGCCGCGTGCACCAGATCAGCAACCATGACGACCGCGTGCGGGCGATTGCGCAAACGTATGTTGCGCACCCAGAAGGTACGCTTGTAATCTCACCCGACAACAAATCCCGCATGGAGCTGAACCGCGTGATTCATGCCGAACTACAGGAGCGCGGTGAGGTCAGCCGGGAAGAGCACTCCGTGACAGTTCTGACGCAGCGCCAGGATATGACCGGTGTGGATCGCGCCTGGGCCGCGCAGTATGAACCCGGCGACGTGGTTCGCTACACGAAGGGCAGCCGGTCGATGGGCATCACAGCTGGCACCTACGCGAAGGTGCAAGCTGTTGACCGCGAACGTAACCTGCTCACCGTCGAGCAGGAGGGCGGCGAAAAACTGACATACGATCCGCGCAGGCTACAAGGCGTGGCCGTGTATCGGGAAAACGACCGAGTGCTGAGCAACGGTGACCGCGTGCAGTTCACCGCACCCGACAAGTCTCTCAAGATCGCCAACCGTGAACTGGGGACCATCGAGAGCATCGACGAAACCGGCAACTTGAGAATCAAGCTCGATTCCGGCCGCCAGGTCAACTTCAATCTGAAACAGAATCGGCATCTCGATTACGGCTACGCGGTAACGAGCCACAGTAGCCAGGGCACGACGGCCGACCGGGTGCTGGTCCACGTCGATACCGAGCAGGCGCACGAGAAGCTTATCAACAGCCGCCTGGCCTACGTCGCCATTTCCCGCGCGCGTTACGATGCGCAGATCTACACCAACGACGCCGCCAATCTCGGCATTGTGCTCAGCCGAGAAGTATCGCAC
>JASHOO010000034.1 GCA_030041035.1 Bryobacteraceae bacterium
GCCGGCATTCAGCCTGTGCCGTTTGCCATCGAGTGTAAGCAGCAACGCTCCCTGCTCCACGGCGACGTATTCTCGCGAGCCGCGGGCATGAGGGAGAAACACACCAGCATCTACGGACGGGCCGAGCGTGGTCCGCATGAATTCGAATTCAACGCCTGGCAGGACGGGTGACAGGATGCGCCGCTCCCAACCCGCAGCGGCCTTCGCGACCTTTTGCCGGTTGTGGCGCAAAAAGATAACTCGCGCTCCGGTCTCCTTTTCGAGCAGCCGGGAGAGGCTGGTACTGAGGCCGGTCGCAATGCGGTCGAGGACGATAACGGTAGCTGCCTTGGCGCCGCGCTCGATGGCCGAAATCATGCTCCTGCTCACACGCGATCGCTGGCTCAATTGCTGGAGCGAAAGCCCGCGTCCTATCCGCTCATCCCTGACACGGCGTCCCAGCACGCTCAGACTCGCCCGGTCGCTTTCTTTCTGCGACACGTACTTGTTCTCCTCTGGACCTTGCACCCTATAGTAGAATAATTCTACTATAGTGTACGCCGGTGGACAAGCGTGGATCGGTGGGAGAGGTCGATCGGCCTTTAAGGAAGTTGCATTAATGGAACCGTTTCGGATTCGTGTCGCAGATGAAGTGCTCGACGATCTGCGGGCTCGGTTACGCCGTACGAGATGGCCCGACCAGGTGACCGGCATAGGCTGGAAACAAGGTACTGAGCTGGACTGGTTGCGGCACCTCGTATCCTATTGGACCCGTGAGTTCGACTGGCGTGCGTGGGAGCAGAGGCTCAACACTCTCGACCACTTCACGTGGGAGGGCATCCACTTCGTGTACAGGCGTGCGGCATCAGGCCAGGGGATACCACTCATCCTCACGCACGGCTGGCCCGGCAGTTTCCTCGATTATCTGGACATGCTGCCGCTGCTCGATGACTTCGACGTGGTCGCACCCTCCCTGCCCGGATATGGATTCTCCCCGCGCCCGCCCCAGGTTGGAATCAACTACCGGTACGTCTCGGAGCGCTGGCATCGGCTGATGTCCGAGCTTGGGTATTCCCGCTATGGTGCGGGCGGTTATGACTTTGGAGCCGGAGTAACGACGATCCTTGCGCTCGATCATCCCGATTCGGCAATCGGCATTTATCTCACTACACTAGAGTCCGACCTTACGCCCATCGTGGATGACGCGGAACTGTCCGACGTTGAGCGTTCGTATCTTGCGGTGAACCGGGGCTGGGACGCCACAGAGCGGGGCTACAGCGCGATCCAGTCCACTAAGCCGCAGACCATCGGCTATGGACTGAATGACTCTCCAGCGGGACTGGCCGCATATGTGGGGGAGAAGTGGCAATCGTGGAGTGACGTCACGCCGCCCGATGACTTCCTCTGCGCCACACTCACCTTGTACTGGGTCACGCAGACCATCACCTCATCGATGCGCGATTATTGGGACAATCGCTGGTATCCGGTCGATCACTCCTACGTCGGCACGCCGTCGGCATTTGGTGTCTTCGCGCACCAAACCGTTCCCGAGGGTGAGCCACCGCGCTCGTATCTGGAGCGCGTGTATAACATCCAGCGATGGACAGTCTTTCCGCGCGGCGGGCATTTTGCCCCGGCTGAGGAACCGGCGGCGGTCGCAAAGGACCTAACCGCTTTCTTCCGTGACCTTGAGTAGACCGCCACGTTCAAAAATGGCTCGCATACCAGAGCCGATCTGGATGATGAGTTTCACCATCCCGGGTGTTCGACCCCGCGTCTGAAGGATGGCGCGCCAGACCGTCCCGAGGACCGAGGACCGTTCTTCCACGTTCAACGTTGTAGCATTGTTCTTTGATGAGCCCTGATCGCCCAGAATCCCACCAGACTTCAATGCATAACGCAACGCTCACTCGTTCAAATCCACCTTCCCGCAACGAATCTGAGGTCGGGGCCCTTAAATGCAAAGACGCCGTTGGGACCGTGACCCAAAGGTGCTTGAAACACTCCGAAAACAGCCTGGGAGCAAAGAGTGCGCAATTGGGCAACGGGCTGCCGGCGGTTTGCCGGTTAGGGCTGGCGACGCGTGGCAATTCGCATTTGCAGCCGGACGACGTCGAGTACGCGATCGAGCGCGGCATCAATTATCTGAACTGGTGCCGGCATTCGGACGGGCTCAGCCGCGCAGTGGCGGGCATGGGCGGCGCCCGACGACGGGTGGTTCTGGCGGCGCAATTCGAGGCGCGTTCCGCTCAGGATGCCGAGCGTGAGTTTCCGTCGATGCTGGAGGAGCTGGGAACCGACTATATCGACGTGCTGACGTTCTATTACGTCGAATCCGAGAATGAGTGGCGCGAGATCGTGGCACCGGGCGGTGCGTGGGAATATCTGGCAGAGGAAAAGCGCAGGGGGCGATTGAAGCTGATCGGCCTGACGAGTCATCAACGCAGGCTGGCCGCGCAGTGGGCAAAGTCGGACAAGCTGGATCTGCTGATGATCCGCTATAATGCAGCGCATCGCGGTGCGGAGCGCGAACTCTTCCCCGTGGCGCACGACAAGCAGATTCCGGTGGTCACATTCACGGGGTTGCGATGGAAGGCGTTGCTGCATGGCACGCCGGAGGATCCGCCGGGATTTGTGACGCCTTCGCCACTGGATTGCTATCGTTTCTGCCTGGCGCACCCGGTGGTGTCTGTGACGCTGATGGCTCCGGGAAATCGCGTAGAGCTGGAGGAAAACCTGCGGCTGCTCGATGACTGGAGAACAATGGAGGACGCGGAGCGGGAACGCCTGCTGGCGCACGGCGAGCGCGTCAGGAAGCACGCAGGCGTCTTTTGGTAGGCTAGGGCCAGATCTCGTTCAGCATGACGGCGAGACGCGTACCGGCGCGGGCAAGCTGGCGGCGAATCACCGGTGATGCGGCGCGCAGGTAACGCTGATCGATTTGTTCGTGAAGGTCATACATGCGCTGCCCCATATCGTGATCGGCGCAGCTTTCGACCGCGCGCGGCGGTTCCACGGCAATTTTCTTGGGCAGCCTGCCGTAAACGGTCTTAACCGCCGCTTTGTGACTTTCCCATGCCCAGGCGTCCACGTCGACGGGCTGTCGCAGCCAGCGCTTCATGTCCGAGGCAAACTCGGCGCGCAACGCGACTGCGAATGCGGCAGGATCCTGGCCGTGTAAGACCAACTCGAGCAGATCTGTGTCCCAGACGCCGTGGAGGTTGGGATGGTAGTTTTGAGTTGATCCCGAAGTCTCCGGCTGGTGGTCGAACAATGCCACAGCCACGCAGTTGCCGCCACGGTCATCGTTATCGGCGGCGTGTAGGGGCTGGTGCAAGTCGCCCACGAAATGAACCAGGAACATCAGCGCTTCAGCCTGCTCGTGTCTGCTCGCGGAAGGGGAACGCAGAACCTCAACCTGCCGGCGGATGGCGCGGGTTACGCAGCCGGACGCGGGGCAGGCCTGGGTGATGTTTTTTCTGCGCCCATCGAGCGGGATGTCGATGAAATGCCAGCCGGCCGTCTCCTTTCGCTGCGTGCGGACATCGTCGGCCCAGCTTGAAAGATCAGCCAGAGCGGGGAGGTTGCTGGCGGGACAGAAGCGGCGCAGCGATGGGTCGGTGGGCTGGCCCTCCAGCAACTGGGCGGCGGCCATGCGTGCGTGAGGATTCAGTTGCTCCCATGCGACCAGTGCCACGATGCGATGCCCCTGGCAACCCCACGGCAAAGCAGGTGTCGTGAATATGACAGACGACAGAAGTGTAAGAACGCGAAGTGCTTTGCGGGCCGTAGGGGTTGGTATAATCATGAAACCTAGATTGCATCACATTATTTTTGGAACCGTGCGGGTGCACGGACGGTCTCATAGTTCAAGAGGCAACGATCAAGTATGGGTATACTACAGGTGAAGCATGCGGCCACGGAACCGGGCGCGGAGAACGGGGCTCCGTCTCATCCGCAGAACGGGTTCCGTGTGTTCAGCCGCGTTGTAGATTGGATAACGAGCGATAGGACGCAGCTTATCAACATCACGGACCGTGTCAACGAGATCGTTCGCAAGAGCGGCATTCGCGACGGGCTGGTCCACCTGCAATCCCTGCACACCACCACTGCGGTTTTCATCAATGAATGGCAGGATGCGCTGCTGCACGATGTGCGGTCGTTTTTGGAGGATATTGTACGCCGGGAAAATGGCTGGCGGCACAATGATCCGCGGTATTCCGATTGCGAGCGCAAGAACGCGGACTCGCATTTGCGCGGTATGCTGATGGGCCAGAGCCTGTGCCTTCAGGTGCGCAACTCGGCGGTGCTGCTGGGCACGTGGCAGAGCATCATTCTGGCGGAATTTGACGGACCGCGAAGCCGCTCGATGTCCGTCTTAGTGTCGGGCATTTAGTGTTCAGGAGCGAGCCTTCCGCATGTCCAGACGCTTCACTCTAGAGACAGCGGAAGGCCTTCTGCCAGAGATCGAGAAAGGGATACGCGATGCGATTGCACTCAAGAGCTCGCTGGATGAAGCCCAGACCGAACTGCAGGCGATGGCGCAGCGCGTGATGATGCTGGGCGGCGTCCTGATGGACCGCAACAAGTTTCACGATAACAAGCGCCGTCGCGACGAATGCGCCGAGAGTCTCAGGATTATCGTGCACAGCATTCAGGAACTCGGATGCATCATCAAGGACCTGGATATCGGCTTGGTGGACTTCCCCACTTTGTTTCGCGGCGAAGAAGTCTATCTTTGCTGGAAGCTCGGTGAACCGGGAATCGAATTCTGGCATGGAACGCACGAAGGCTTCGCGGGAAGAAAGCCAATTGACGAGGAGTTCCGGGAATCACACCGGGGTGACGCAGCAAACTAGGACGGCGCGCGTTTCGTGAAAGCAAAATGGTAGACGGCTGCCCCCGCAGCGATGGTGGCCCCGGCCATCAGGGATGCCTTGGGCTGCCAAATTACGCCGTAAATCATCATTCCCACACCAACCACAATATAGGCGCCTGGGATTAACGGGAAAGCGAAGCTGACGGGCGCCATGCGCTGCCAGCCGCGAGTGCGGCGGAAACGGAACAGGCTGGCTACCGACATTACCGTGAAAAACGTCAAGCTCACGCCAATGTACAGCATGAGCTGGGTGAAGGGAGTGAACGTCATCAGCATGGAGCAGACGCCCTGCGCAACGATGGCGGCTACGGGGGTGTGCCATTTCGGATTCACATTCGCGGCGGCGCTGAAGAATGCCCGGTTTTTCGCCATGGCGTAGTACACGCGTGGACCGATCGTCACCATGGCGTTCACGGTCGAGGTGATGGAGATCGCCATCAGCGCTGCAAAAATACCGGCCACCTGTGACCCGAACAGATTCGAGGCCGACAGGGAGCCGACGGCAACCACACCTTTCATCGATTCCAGGGGCGTCGAGTAAATAAAGACCAGGTTCAGCCCGAGATAGAGGGCGGTCACGAGAGCGGTGCCCGTCGCCAGTGCCAAGGGCAGCGTACGCTCGGGCTGCCGCAGCTCTTCCGCGACATAAGTCGCGGCGTTCCATCCGCTGTATCCCACCATGATCAGGAGCAGGCTGATCATGAACTGAATGGGGATCGACAGAGTCGAGGTGCGCACAGCAGCCTGAGAGAAATGACCCCAGTCCCCGGAACCGGCGAGAAAACCGATCAAGATAAAGGATGCAATCACAATTAGCTTGGTCCCGGTGAGCACGTTCTGGACCTTGGCCGTGCGACCAACGCCCAGGCAGTTCAGCAGGGTGAAGACGGCGATCAATGCCGAGGCGAGCAGTTGGGCGCCGCCAAACTCGAATGACAGCGCGCCCGAACCGATGGTAAATTGCGCGTTTGCCTGCTTGAAGGCTGGGAAAAAGTAACCCACGTAATCGGCGAATGCTAGGGCAGCCAAGGCGATCGGTGCCGAGAAGCCGGCGAAGAACGAGACCCAGCCGGTGACGAATCCCCACGTGGGGCCGTAAGCGCGAGTGAGGTAGACATATTCGCCCCCTGAGCTGGGAAAATTGATGCCAAGCTCGGAGTAGCTCAGCGCGCCGCACAGCGCGAACACCGCACCGATAAACCAGCAAAGCAAGATCAGGCGCGCGTCACCGAGCTGCCCCGCCAGGATTCCGGTCGTGGCAAATATGCCGGTCCCAACCATGTTGGAGATCACGAGTGCTGTCGCGCTGATAAATCCAAGCTGCCGGACGAGGCTGGCCGGCGTGCCGGTTTGCATTGAGATTGCCACGCGCGTGTTTACAGGCATTGTGGCATAGTTCCGTGCAGCCCGAGCGCTACTGGTGATTCCACTGGCGCAGGTACCGGTAGACGACCTCGATGGGCAGGCCCACCACGTTGGCGTACGAACCATCGATGCGCTGGATGAATTTCGATGCCAAGCCCTGAATCGCATAGGCGCCGGCTTTGTCCATGGGTTCTCCCGACGCCACGTATTGTTCAATCTCCTGGCGGGTGAGCGAGAGAAACCAAACGCGGGTTAGGGCCACGTCGAGGATCGTCTCTGTAGCGCGGACCAGGCAGATTCCGGTGAGGACCGCGTGCTCGCGTCCGGAGAGCGCTTCGAGCATGCGCAAGGCGTCGGTTCGATCACTCGGCTTGCCGAGAATCCGGCTGCCCATTACGACGACCGTGTCGGCGCCGAGCACGATGTCAGCCGGCCCGGCTTCAACAGCAGCCGCTTTTTCCCGGGCTAAACGCTTGACGTAGGCTTCCGGCATCTCGCCGACGTAGACGGTCTCATCCACGTTCGCAGGACGCACGACGAATGGAATTCCGGCTTGTTGAAGAATTTCACTGCGCCGCGGCGATCGCGAAGCTAGGATCAGCATCCAGCTAGTTGCCAGATCCGGTGCCAACTCACCGGGGCTGATGAGGGTAAGACGCGAAGATTGGCGGGGTTACCAGACGCAGAAGCGACACCCCTCGTCAGAGGCAGCAAGAGAACGTGACCGAAAATACGAAGGCGCATCAGCGGGGTCTAAATTTGCCGACCAGTCTACCACACGGGCCATGTTAGAATGTTTCCTTCCGCCAACATGGAACGCGCCAGCAGGGTGCTCGGGAAACTGAGCCTTCCCCAGGGGACTTTCACTCCGGAAGCGATGGTCTGTGCAGCGTGGGCGGGAGCGGTGGGTAAGAAAATAGCGGCACACGCGCGCGCCGCCAAGCTCGTCCGCACTCATCTGATCGTTGAAGTGGAGGATGCAATTTGGCAGCGGCAGCTCTTCGTGCTGCGGGATCAGATCCGGCGCAAAATTGAGGAAAGCGTCGGCGGGGGCGTGGTCGAAGATATTGAATTTCGCGTGATACCCGTACGGCTCGGCCCCCATCGTGCGCAACATGCCGCCGCCAGCGCGGATGAAGCCAACGGAATCGCCGATCCGGTGCTGCGGAAACTCTACAAGGCGTCACGTAAGAAGGAACTGGCTTGAAGATCACGGCAGAGCAGGTGCGGTACGTGGCGGATCTGGCCAATCTGCACCTGACTGACGACGAGGTGCGGAAATTTCAGGCCGATCTCGACGAGATCCTGGTCCACTTGGACCGGCTGAATGAGGTGGATACGTCGCGGTCTGAGCCGATGGCGCAAGTGCTCTACGAAGCCGAGGAGACCGCAACCCTGCGGCCGGACCGTTCGCGGCCGGGCCTGGGCACGGAACTGGCGCTGGCCAATGCGCCCGCCGCCGGATCGGGTTACTTCAAGGTACCTGAAGTCATCAAGCGGTGACGCTGCCGATGGACATCGCCGCACTGACAATTGACCAGATTCGAGAAGGTTTGCATGCTCGGCGGTTCAGCAGCGCCGAACTGACGACCGCGGCCCTAAAGTTTGCCCGCAACGAGAATGCGCAGACCAACGCGTATCTCACGTTTTCCGAAGAGCGTGCGCTGGCGACGGCGCGGCGTGTTGACGAACGATTAGCGCGCGGTGAAGATCCCGGTCCGTTGGCGGGTGTGCCGGTGGCCGTGAAGGACGTCATCGTCACGAAGGGGGTTCGGACGACGTGCGGTTCGAAATTGCTTGCCAACTACGTTCCACCCTATGACGCCACTGCGGTGGAACGCTTGGAAGCCGCCGGCGGCGTGATAATCGGCAAAACCAATTGCGATGAGTTTGCCATGGGCTCCTCGAACGAGAATTCTGCGTTTGGGCCAGTGCGTAATCCACATGCGCTCGACCGCGTGCCCGGAGGCTCCAGCGGGGGCTCGGCGGCGGCGGTAGCGCAGGGAACGGCGGTAGTGGCGCTCGGTTCCGACACCGGCGGTTCCATCCGCCAGCCGGCGTCGTTTTGCGGCGTTGTGGGCCTCACGCCAACCTACGGACGTGTTTCGCGCTACGGACTGACGGCCTTCGCAAGCTCGCTCGATCATATCGGGCCATTTGGCCGGAGCGTACGCGATGCTGCGTTAGTTCTGAGCGTGATCGCAGGCCGCGATCCGCTGGATTCAACTTCGGCGGAAGCGCCGGTTCCGGACTATTTGAGACATCTGGATGGAGAGATAAAAGGCCTGAAGCTCGGGCTGCCTCGCGAGTATCTAAAAGATTTGACGAGCGAGACCGGGGATCTTATCGCTCGGGCCGTGGAGAAATTAAAAAGGCTGGGCTGCGAGGTGCGTGACATCACCCTGCCGGCGACGGATTATGCGATCGCCTGCTATTACGTGATCGCCACAGCGGAGGCCAGCTCCAACCTCGCGCGGTACGACGGCGTGCGCTACACTTCTCGGTCGGCATCGTCGGAAAGTTTGAGCGATATGTATCGAAACACACGGGGCGAGGGCTTTGGCGCGGAATGCAAGCGGCGCATCATGCTGGGGACTTACGTGCTGAGTGCCGGTTATTATGACGCCTACTACCTGAAGGCCCAGAAAGTCCGCGCTTTGATTGCACGTGATTTTACGAACGCGTTTGCCGAGGTAGACGCCATCGTGGCGCCGGTGTCGCCTTTCCCGGCGTTCAAAATCGGCGAAAAGATCGACGATCCGATGGCTATGTACCTTTCGGATATCTATACCATTACCGGAGACCTGGCGGGCATTCCCTGCATGAGCGTGCCCTGTGGGAAAACCGCGCAGGGACTTCCGGTGGGCATGCAAATTCTGGCCAAACATTTTGACGAAGCCCGCATGTTTCGTCTGGCCGATGCTTTTGAACGCGCCGGCGGTGCTCAGAATTGAGCGCTCCGGACCAATCTAGACCACAGGAGGCTATATGCCATTCTCAGTTCCACCACTACCGTACCCATCTGACGCGCTGGAGCCTCACATCGACAAGATGACGATGGAGATTCACCACGATAAGCACCATGGCGCTTATGTGACCAACCTCAACAAGGCGCTGGAATCGGCGCCCAATCTGGCGAACAAAACGGTTGAGGAACTTCTGGCCAATAACTGCGCCATCGTTCCGGACGCCATCAAGACTGCGGTTCGCAACAACGGCGGCGGCCACATCAACCACTCGATGTTCTGGACCATTATGTCTCCCCAGGGCGGCGGCCAGCCGTCCGGCGCACTCGCCGATGCCATCAAGAGCACGTTCGGCAGCTTCGAAGCGTTCAAGGAGAAATTCAACAACGCCGGCGCCACGCGCTTCGGCTCGGGCTGGGCGTGGCTGATCAAAGACGGTTCGGGGAAGCTGGACATCTACTCGACCGCCAATCAGGACAGCCCCGTGATGGAAGGCAAATTTCCAGTCATGGGCCTGGATGTTTGGGAGCACGCGTACTACTTGAAGTATCAGAACCGGCGGCCCGAGTACATTGCCGCGTGGTGGAACGTGGTGAACTGGGCCGAAATCGGGAAGCGGTTCGCGTCGGGCAAGTAAGCGCCAGGCTATCCCCGCTTCTTGGCCGCCATGAGCTCTTCGATGTTTACCAGCTCGGTGGGATAATCGCCCGTGTAGCAGGCGTAGCAGTATTCATGCCTGCGGTCATCACTGACGGCTTTGCGCAGGGACGCGAGCGACAGGTAGGCGAGTGAATCCGCCTCGACAAACCGGCGGATTTCTTCGACGGTGTTGTTGGCGCCGATCAACTCGTTCTTAGTGGGGGTGTCCACGCCATAAAAGCACGGCGAGACTGTGGGCGGGCAGGAAATGCGTAAATGGACTTCGCGAGCCCCTGCCTGGCGCACCATGCGGACAATCTTGCGCGAAGTGGTGCCGCGCACGATGGAATCATCCACCAGCACCACGCGTTTCCCCTCGAGCAAATGCCGCACTGGATTGAGTTTCAGCTTGACGCCGAAGTCGCGGATCACCTGAGATGGCTCGATGAAGGTCCGGCCGACGTAGTGATTGCGGATCAAGCCGTGCCGGAAGGGCAAGCCGGATTCAGCCGCAAATCCGATGGCCGCGGCCACGCCGGAGTCCGGCACCGGCACCACCAGATCAGCGTCCGCAGGCGCCTCCCGGGCAAGCAGACGGCCCAGCATCTCGCGCGACTGCTGGACCGAGCGCTCAAATACGATCGAGTCCGGGCGCGAAAAGTACACATGCTCGAACACGCACTGTGCTCGCGACTGCTCCGGCGCGTAGCGCTCGCGCGTCACACCCTCGGGACCGACGATGATCATCTCACCCGGTTCCACTTCGTTCAAATACACTGCGCCGATCAGGTCGAAGGCGCAGGTTTCCGACGCGAACACATGCGCGATGCGCCCGCCGGAGAACTCCATTTGCCCTGCGGCCAGAGGCCGGAAGCCACGCGGATCGCGCGCCACGATGACGCGGTCTTCCGCCAGAAAAACCAGTGAAAAGGCGCCATCGAGCTGCAGGAGCGCATCGCGCAATGCGCCGGAGAGCGTCCGCTCGCGCGAGTGCGCTACCAGGTGGAGAATGACCTCGGTGTCGCTGTTGGATTGGAAGATGGAACCTTGCCGTTCCAAGTCGCGGCGCAGTTCGGAAGCATTCGTAATGTTGCCGTTGTGGGCAACGGCTATGCGGCCCTTGTTGCACGCCACTGAGAACGGCTGCGCGTTGAGCAGCGCAGTATCGCCGGCAGTGGAATATCGGGTGTGGCCAATGGCCTGTTCCCCGGGCAACGTATCGATCACCAGCGGCGTGAAGATTTCAGCCACATGCCCCATCGACTTGACGCAGTGCACTTCAGTCCCGTCACTGGTGCAGATCCCCGCGCTTTCCTGCCCTCGATGTTGCAACGCGTACAGCCCTAAATACGTAAGCTTGGCCGCTTCCGGGTGGCCATAAATGGCGAAGACGCCGCACTCTTCGTGGAATTTGTCGAACATACGTCACACCCGCAGTTTGTTTTCGAGTGCTCCTTCAAAGATTTTTCGCAATCCTTCGACGCTCGCGTCGATCAACTCCGCACCACGATTACGAACGGCGATGCGCCCTTCGCTTGTCACACCGATGCGCAGGGCCTCCACTCCGTGACGAGCGGCGATCGGTTCCACCCGCTCCGGTTCGGCCGTTGAAATCAAAACGCGCGAAGGTCCCTCGTGGAACAGCAGCAGCTCCGGCGACAGCCCGGACGAGAGGTCAATCTCAGCTCCCACGCTTTGCCGTCCGAAGGAGCATTCCGCCAGCGCCACGGCCAAGCCCCCATCGCTCAAATCATGAGCCGATTCTGCCAGACCGGCATGAACCATCTCGCGCACGGCTGTCTGCACGCGCTTCTCGTAATCCAAATCGAGCGCCGGCGGCAAACCCCAAAGATCGTGCAGCACCGCCTTGGCGTACTGGGTTCCACCAAAACGCACGATGTCGCAGTCACCCACCCCACCCACCAGCATCACGGATCGACCTGCGTGTCTGAAATGCAATCCCAACGGGGTCTCCGTCTGTAGTAACCCCACAACTCCCACCACCGGCGTGGGCCAGATGCCTTCGCCCAACGTTTCGTTGTATAGGCTGACATTTCCGCCGGTAATCGGCACATCGAAAAACCGGCAGGCTTCCGCCATGCCCTCGATCGATTCCACCAACTGCGCCATGATCTCGGGACGCTCGGGATTGCCGAAGTTCAAATTGTTTGTCGCGCCTATCGGTTCCGCTCCCACCACTGCCAGATTGCGGCAGCACTCGGCGACGATCAGCTTGGTTGCATCGCGCGGCGCGAGAAAACAGTAACGCGCGTTACCATCGAGCGTCATCGCCAGCGCGGCGCCGTTTTCCTTGATACGCAGGATGGCGGCGTCCGCTGCCGCCGGGCCGGCCAGCGTGTTGGTGCGCACCTGGTAGTCGTACTGCTGCCAGATCCAGCGCTTGGAACAGATGTCGCCGGATGCCAGCAGGGTTTCGAGATCGCGTGTGAGATTCCGGCTGGAGACTGCCGGTGCCTGCATGGGAGCCGTGCGCAGGGGTTGCGAATGCGGGCGGTCATACAACGGCGCGCTGTCGGCCAGCGGCTGATTGGGAATCTCGGCCACAATCTCGCCGTGATGCCGCACGCGCAGCAGGCCATCGTCCGTAACCTGCCCCACGGTGACAGCGTCGAGGCCCCACTTTCGAAACACCCGGAATACCTCTTCTTCGCGCCCCTTCTCCGCCACCAGCAGCATGCGCTCCTGCGATTCCGAGAGCATGATCTCGTAGGCCGTCATACCGGTCTCGCGTTGCGGAACACGATCCAGTTCGATCTCGATTCCTGTGCCCCCGCGGCTGCCCATCTCGCAGGTCGAGCAGGTCAATCCCGCCGCGCCCATGTCCTGAATGCCTACGATCGCTCCGGTTTGCATCGCTTCCAGGCATGCCTCGAGGAGCAGCTTCTCCAGAAACGGGTCGCCCACCTGCACGTTCGGCCGCTTCTGCTTGGATTCTTCGGTAAACTCGGCGGAGGCCATTGATGCTCCGTGGATACCGTCGCGGCCCGTCTTTGCGCCGACATAGACGACCGGATTGCCCACGCCCGCAGCCTTGGCGTAAAAGATCTCGTTACGCTTCGCCACCCCCAGCGCAAAAACGTTCACCAATGGATTGCCGTCATAGCAGGCCTCAAACACGCACTCACCACCCACTGTCGGCACGCCAAAGCAGTTGCCATAGTGCGCAATCCCCGAAACCACGCCTTCGAGGATGCGCCGGTTGCGCGCGCTGTTCACTGTGTCTTCGAGCGGTCCGAAGCGCAGCGCATCCATCACCGCAATGGGCCGTGCACCCATGGTGAAAATGTCGCGCAGAATGCCACCCACGCCGGTTGCCGCTCCCTGGAACGGCTCGATGAAACTGGGGTGGTTGTGCGACTCGATCTTGAACGCCGCCACATAGCCAGCGCCGATATCCACGACGCCCGCATTCTCACCGGGTCCTTGCACAACGTAGGGCCCGCGCGTCGGAAGCTTCTTCAGATGCAGGCGCGAGCTCTTATAGGAGCAGTGCTCGCTCCACATCACGCTGAAGATCCCGAGTTCCGTGTAGCTGGGCTCACGGCCCAGAATGTGGACGATTTTGTTGTACTCGGCCTCGGTTAGCTGATGTGTGGCGATCAGTTTCGGCGAAAGAGCGGTCATGCGTGCGCGAGTGCGGAAACCATGGATCGAAATATCAGCAGCCCGTCTGTCGAGCCCATCAGCGGGTCCGATGCCCGCTCCGGATGCGGCATCATACCTATCACGTTACGGGCCGCATTCAGCACACCGGCAATATCGCGTACCGATCCGTTAGGGTTGTCGATGTAACGGAAGACCACCCGGCCCTCGGCTTCGAGTTCGTCCAGTGTGCGTTCGTCGGCCACGTAGCAGCCTTCGCCGTGGGCAACCGGAATGCGGAGCACCTGACCTGCCGCGGCCGCCCCAGTGAACGGAGACTCGGCGGTTTCGGTCCGGAGGAGCACTTCGCGGCAAACGAACTTCAACCCGGCATTGCGCACCAGCGCTCCGGGCAGAAGGCCCGCTTCCACCAGAATCTGAAACCCGTTGCAAATGCCCAGCACCAAGCCGCCGTCAGCGGCGAAGCGTTTCACTGCCTCCATCACCGGCGAGAATTTGGCGATCGCCCCACACCGCAGGTAGTCTCCATACGCAAATCCGCCCGGCAGAATAACCGCATCCACCGCCCCCAGCCGCCTGGAATCGTGCCAGATAAACTCCGCTTCCTCACCCAAATTCTCGCGGACCGCGTACCAGGCATCGTGATCGCAATTACTTCCAGGGAAGACAACGACACCAAATTTCATAGAGTCGACGCTTACGGGGAGGCGGAAACTTCATTTTAACAAAAAAGCAACACTTCCCGCCGGAAAAGGTGCGGACGTGCCAAAATCTCAATCCCCCCACTGCGCTAAACTGTCGGATTCATGCCTGGACCCCGGTTCGACACCTGGCATGCGCTGTTGGCGATTTTACTGTCTGCTCCAGCGCAGTCCCCGCAGGCCGCTGCCCAGGCGCAAATGGCCGCCTTGCTCGCCCCCAAGGTCACCTACTACTACGACGTGGAGTGGCGCCTGGTTGAAGCTGGAAAAGTGAAGCTAACCTGGATTGCCTCTTCCCAAGCCTCCAATCCCGGTTGGCAGGTCAACCTGCACTTGGAATCAACCGGCTTGGTTTCCAAGCTTTACAGGGTCAACGACAACTACACGGCAGATTTGAACAGCGAGCTCTGTGCCCAGGATACCCACACCCAGGCCCTGGAAGCCAGCCGGCAGCGCGAGACCGTAGTGCATTTCGATCCGGCCACCAGGAAAGCCAGCTATCTGGAGCGCGACCTCGTAAAGCACACCGTCGTCTCTCTCGAAACCGACATTCCTTCCTGTGTACATGACGTGATCGGCGGATTGTTTCTCCTGAGAACCATGGCACTCGAGCCGGGCAAATCAGCCGAAGTCCAGGTGAGCGACGGCAAAAAGTCGGTCTCCGCCAAGGTCGAAGCACAGCAGCGGGAGCAGATCAAGGTCCCTGCCGGAACGTTCAAGACCATCCGGTACGAAGCCTTTCTGTTCAACGGAGTCCTCTATCGCCGGCCCGCGCACCTGTACCTCTGGCTCAGCGACGATGCCCGGAAACTTCCCGTACGCATTCAGGTGCGGCTGCACTTCACCATTGGAACGATTACTCTTCAATTAGAGAAGGAAGAAAAAACATGAAGCCAATCGTTGTGCTCGGGGCGTTTTTGGTTTGGGCGCCGGCGCTTTATCCGCAAGCCCAGACCGCAACGCCAGGCACAGCCCAGCCGGCAGCGACGGCGCTGCTCTCCAATAACGACGCACTGGCACTGCTTCGGCGCATTTCGCAGTTGATGGAATCTACCATGTTAGCTACGCCCGGCATGTCACGTGCGGCCGCACCACTCGCCGAAAACGTCCGCCAGGCGTTGGTAAACATAGAAGCCAGTTCGCCGCAAAATGCCAGCCAGGTTTATAACCTGATGGCCAACGTTCGCGCGTACCTCGCGCTTTCGGACGCCTTGCCTAAGCAGTACCCGTTTGCGGACACCGCAGTGAAGCAGATTGCGGAACTACGCGACGATATGAACCGCCTGGATGCCGATTTCGAGGCCTTGATCGAGCAGAAAGACCAACAAGGCCGGAATCCGGATCGCGATAATCTCAAGCGCTATGCCGAGGAGAATTCGCGGCTCGGCCCGCCCTCGGGGCAAACGCCGCGTATCGTGTTTTTGGGCGATTCAATCACGGATGGCTGGCGTCTCACCGAATACTTTTCCGGGCGCGATTTCGTCAATCGCGGCATCAGCGGGCAGATTACCGGCGAGATGCTGGGGCGCATGCAAGCCGATGTCATCAGCCTCAAACCGATCGCGGTGCTCATTCTCGCGGGTACCAACGATCTTGCGCGCGGCGTGTCCGTGAGCACCATCGAAAACAATTTCGTGATGATTGCGGACCTGGCTGCCTATCAAGAGATCCGTCCTGTGTTTGCGTCTATTCTGCCGGTAAGTGACTACCACAAGAACGTCAATCCGCAATACGCCCAAACCGCCAGGCGCCCGCCTTCAACTATCCTCACGCTGAATAACTGGCTGAAGCAGTTTTGCGCGCAGCGTGGCTACGTGTACGTGGATTACTACTCATCCATGGTGGATTCGGCGGGCTTTCTGCAAGCCGATCTCTCCGATGACGGCCTGCACCCCAACGCCAAGGGCTATCGCGTGATGGCTCCCATCGCATTGAACGCGATCGATCGCGCTCTGGGACCGGTGAAAAAGAAGAAGGGCCGATTCTTTTAAGCACGAACGGTCATGATCATCTGACCTGGTTGTTATACTCGGAAGTTCGTGTTTCACATACTGGAAAAGCGGGTTCAGGAAGCCTTTCAGAGCCACATAAAAACGCATTACGGCATCGATCTGCCAGTCGTCATCGAGGAGCCCAAGCAGCCGGATTTTGGCGAACTGGCGCTGCCTGTCGCGTTTCAGCTGGCTAAACAACTGAGGCAGGCGCCGAAAAGAATTGCTGCTGAGTTGGCGGCGGCCATCGGCGCGATCGGCGGCATCAGCGCGCTTGAAGTGGCCGGCAACGGTTACCTCAACGTGCGTTTCGACCGCGCCTTTTACGCCTCAGCGCTGCTCGCCGGAATCGAAGAACCAGCCGCTCCGTCTGCCGAAAAAATCATCGTCGAGCACACCAACATCAATCCCAACAAGGCAGCGCACATCGGACACTTGCGCAACGCCGCGCTGGGAGACACCTTTGTCCGCATGCTGCGGGGTCTAGGCAAGCGGGTCGAAGTACAGAACTATATCGACAACACTGGCGTGCAGGTAGCGGATGTCGTAGCTGGCCTCCACTACCTGGAGCGTAAGTCTCCGCCCGAAGTCGCAAGCCTCATCAGCGACCCTAACCTCCGTTTCGATTACTACTGCTGGGATCTGTACGCGCGGATTTCGGCGCACTTCAAGGATGATCCGGACTCGCTCGCGTGGCGCAACGAGACGCTGCACTCCATTGAGGCCGGTCAGGGCGCGCAAGCGCTGCTCGCCACTCTTGTGGCGGACGCGATTGTGCACCTCCATTTGCAGACCATGCTCCGGTTGGGCGTTGCATACGATGTACTCCCGCGGGAAAGCGAAATCCTGCACCTGAAATTCTGGGCTTCCGCCTTCGAACTGCTCAAACAACGCAACGCAATCTACCTGGAGACGAACGGCAAGAATAGAGACTGCTGGGTCATGCCCGCGGAAGCATTCTCCGAAGCTTCCGAAGACAGCAAGGTGATTGTGCGTTCGAACGGCACCGTCACCTACGTAGGCAAGGACATCGCCTACCAACTTTGGAAATTCGGACTGCTCGGCAAAGACTTTTATTATCGGCCGCTCGAAACCTATGCCGACGGACGCGTACTCTGGGTCACCACGGACCAGCCCCTGGCTCCTGATTCCCAAATCCCCGCTTTTGGCCACGCCACGCGCGTTTACAACGTGATCGACGTCCGCCAGTCTTACTTGCAGGACGTCGTAGTTGCCGGCCTGCGCGCCCTCGGTTTCAACGACCAGGCCGGTCAGTCGGTTCATTTCTCCTACGAAATGGTCGCGCTCTCGCCGCGCTGTTGCGCCGAACTGGGCATTGCGCTTTCAGAGGAAGACCGCAAACGGCCCTACGTTGAAGTGTCGGGACGAAAGGGACTAGGCGTCAAAGCGGACGATCTGATCGACAAGCTCATCGAGAAGGCATTTGAAGAAGTGGTTTCGCGGCACCCGGAAGCTTCGGCGGACGAACAGCGCTCGGTGGCCTCACAGATCGCCATCGGCGCTTTGCGCTATTTCTTGCTGAAGTACACGCGGACTTCGGTCATCGCGTTCGATTTCCAGGAAGCCCTCAGCTTCGAAGGCGAGACCGGTCCTTACATACAATACGCTGCCGTACGCGCCCGCAACATCCTGCGCAAGCTCCAGGAGAAGGGCGAACAGGTGCCGGATTTCCGCACCGAGCTGAGCGAAGCGGTCTTTCGCCGGCAGTTGCAATCCGAAGATTTCTGGCAGGTGCTCCTGGCGGCCTCGAAAGCGGATGTGTCGCTCGAGCGGGCCGTCGCGGCGGGTGAGCCCGCGCACGTTGCCAAGTATGCATTCCAGCTTGCGCAGGCATTCAACAATTTTTACCATCTGTACCCGATCATCCACGAGCAGGATCGCGAAAAAAAGGTCTTCCTGCTATGGATGACCGAGTTCTTTCGTACACAACTCGAACGCACGCTGGCGGTATTGGGTATCGAAGTCCCTCCCTACATGTGACGGCCCGCAAGCCCGGCGTGTGCCAAAATTGAATTGAATATGGCCAACAAGAATTCCTTCGGCGCGGCCGCGACTCTGCGCGCGGGTGACTCGTCGTATCAGATTTTTCGCCTTGCCCGGCTGGAAGATACAGGGGTGGGCAGGGTGTCACGCCTGCCGTTTTCCACCAGGATCCTCCTCGAGAATCTGCTGCGCCAGGAGGACGGCCGGAAGGTGCTCGCGGCGGATGTGGAATACGTGGCGCACGGCGCCGGCGGCACGGAAGCCAAAGAGATCAGCTTTATGCCCGCGCGTGTCCTTTTGCAGGACTTCACCGGAGTTCCCGCTGTGGTCGACTTGGCCGCAATGCGCGATGCCCTTGCTGCCATAGGCGCCGATCCGGCGCTGGCCAATCCCCTGCTGCCGGCCGATCTGGTGATCGATCACTCCGTGCAGGTCGATCAGTTCGGCAGCAAAGACGCGTTCTCCATCAACGCTCTGCTCGAGTTTCAGCGTAATCGCGAGCGCTATATGCTGCTCCGCTGGGGCCAAACCGCCTTTAAGAACTTTCGCGTAGTCCCGCCCGACACCGGCATCGTGCACCAGGTCAACCTCGAATATCTCGCCTCGGTGGTCTTCCGCGCCAAAACCGATCAGGGTTGGCTGGCTTATCCCGATTCCCTGGTCGGAACGGATTCGCACACCACCATGGTGAACGGCTTGGGCGTGCTCGGATGGGGCGTCGGCGGCATTGAAGCCGAGGCCTGCATGCTGGGCCAGCCGATTTCCATGCTCCTTCCGCCGGTGGTCGGTTTCAAGCTGCACGGAGGCCTGCGCGAAGGCTGCACCGCCACAGACCTGGTTTTGACCGTCACCCAGATGCTGCGCAAGAAAGGCGTCGTCGGCAAATTTGTTGAATTCTATGGCAACGGCTTGAGCGCGCTGAGTCTGGCGGACCGCGCCACCGTCGCCAACATGGCGCCCGAGTATGGGGCCACCATGGGCTTCTTCCCGGTGGATGGCGAGACGTTGCGCTACCTTCGATTCAGCAACCGTCCCCCCGACCTGGTGGCGCTCGTGGAAGCGTACACCAAGGAGCAAGGCCTGTTCCGTACCGACGCTTCAGCCGATCCGCAGTTCTCCGATACCATCGAGCTCGACCTCGCCACCGTCGTGCCTTCCATGGCCGGCCCTAAGCGCCCGCAGGATCGCATCAACCTGCCCGAAGTGAAGGGTAACTTCCAGGCGGCTTTTGCTTCTGCCCCTAGAAAGAAAGTGGCCATCCAAATGAATGGCGGTCACGCCGAATTGGACAGCGGCGCCGTGGTGATCGCAGCCATCACCAGTTGCACCAATACTTCTAATCCTTCGGTCATGATCGGCGCCGGACTCTTGGCCAAAAAGGCCGCCGAGCGCGGCCTGAAACCGAAACCGTGGGTGAAGACCAGTCTCGCGCCAGGCTCCAAAGTGGTTTCGGATTACCTCGCCGAGGCCGGGTTGATGCCCTACCTCGAGCAGCTCAACTTTCACCTGGTGGGCTACGGATGCACCACTTGCATCGGGAACAGTGGACCCTTACCCGAGCCGGTAGCCCAGGCCGTGCAGAAAGAAAATCTCGTGGTCGCCGCAGTATTGAGCGGCAATCGCAATTTCGAAGGCCGCATCAACGCGCTGGTCAAAGCGAACTATCTGGCTTCGCCGCCCCTAGTGGTCGCTTACGCGCTTGCCGGGCGCGTCGACATCGACCTCGAAAAAGAGCCGCTCGGCGTAGACCGTTCCGGCGCGCCTGTCTTCTTGCGCGACATCTGGCCGACAACTGCCGAAATCCAAGACGCCATCGGCCGCGCCGTCCGGCCCGACATGTTCCGCCACGAATACGAACGGGCTTTCGACGGTGACTCTAACTGGAAATCGTTACCCGCGCCGGCCGGAACCGGCACATTCGCCTGGGATGCAAATTCCACCTACATCAAGAAGCCGCCGTATTTCGACAATATGGTCGACCCCGGAAAGCCCATTGAGGACTTGCACAGTATGCGCGTCCTCGCTCTGCTGGGAGACTCGGTCACTACCGATCACATCTCTCCGGCGGGATCTATACCGGCCGATAGTCCAGCAGGTAAGTATTTGATTTCAAATGGAGTTAAACCGGCCGACTTCAACTCCTATGGCGCCCGCCGAGGCAATCACGAGGTCATGGTGCGCGGTACACTGGCTAACATCAGGCTGCGCAACCAGCTGGCGCCGGGTACCGAGGGCGGCTGGAGCGTCCACCTGCCCGACGGCCAACAGATGTCGATCTACGACGCCTCCGAGCGCTACCAGCAGGAAGGCGTACCGCTCATGATCATCGCTGGGGAGGAGTACGGCTCGGGGTCGTCACGGGACTGGGCGGCGAAGGGGGTGTTGCTGCTCGGTGTGAAGGCGGTGCTGGCGGAAAGTTTCGAGCGCATCCATCGCACGAACCTCGTCGGGATGGGGGTGCTGCCGCTGCAGTTTCTCGATGGCGCCAGCCCCCAAACTCTGGGACTGACTGGAAAGGAGACTTACAAGGTTGAGGGCGTAGCCAAGGCGCTCTCGAGCGGGAGCAAGGCGACTGTGCGGGCCGTTGATGACAAGGGGTCGGAGAAGCAGTTCGAAGTTCAGGTGCGCGTGGACACGCCCCAGGAGGCGGAATACTATCGCAACGGCGGCATTTTGCCTTATGTCCTTCGCCAACTTGCCGCCGCGCCCGTGAGCGCATAGAATCGTCTGGTGGATATGTCCGATCGCGGGTTCTGTTTCTTATTTAGTTGCATCGTTATTTTGGCGTCTCTTGGCGCGGCGGGCTGGCTGGTCGCCACGGGCCAGGCGGGGACGGTGGACGGGCTTTTTCTCCTGCTCACGTCTCTGCTGGTAGCAGCGGCATTCGGGTTATACGTGATGTTCATGATTCGGCGAGCCATGGAACCGATGGAAGCACCGGCGCCCAAAGCCGCCAAAGCCGCATCTCCTGCTCAGCCGAAGGCCGCGCCTCTGGTGCCGGCGGAAAAAGCAGAGTAGCCGTTACAGCCCCATAATCTGCATCCCGGAATCGACGAATATCACGTTGCCGGTGATGCCGCGGGCGAGGTCGCTTGCCAGAAACACAGCCGTGTCGCCAACTTCCGCCGGATCGGTGTTCCGCCGCAAAGGTGCGCGTTTTGCCATGGTGTCGAGTATTGTGGAGAAATCTTTGATCGCACGTGCCGACGCCGTCTTCACCGGACCGGCAGAAATCGCATTCACCCGAATCTTGGCCGGACCCAAGTCGCTGGCGAGATACCGCACGGAGGCTTCGAGAGAAGCCTTGGCCACTCCCATCACGTTGTAGTTGGGAACAACGCGCATCGAGCCCAGGTACGTCAGGGTCGTGATGGAGCCACCCGCGGTCATCGCGGAAGCGGCTGCGCGCGCCACCGCAACCAGCGAATAAGCGCTCACTTCCTGGGCCAGCAGAAATCCGGCGCGTCCTGTCTCCACAAACGGCCGGCCGAGATCCTCGCGATTCGCAAACGCCAGACTGTGGACCACGGCAGTCAGCGGACGGCTCATGCTGCGAAGCGTCTCCCCCAGGGCACTGAGTTCTTCTTCTTTGGTAACGTCGCAGGGGAGAATTTTTTCAACTCTCAAGTCCGTTGCCAGCGATTCCAGGGCGCCCTTCTCGTGCTCACCCAAATAGGTAAGTATCAGCCCGGCACCTTCCCGCGAAAACGACTGGGCGACCGCGTACGCCAGGCTCCACTTATTGGCGATCCCCAGAACGAGCGCCAGTTTTCCGTCGAGTATTCCAGCCATGCGCGTCACCGCAACTTCATGGGAGCGCCGCCGGCTTCTTTGCTGCGCTGTGCGGCATCCATGAAGGCGAACATTTCCAGAGTCTCTTCGTTGGGGAACGGAGGCTCCTTGGTTTCAAAAAACTTCACGATTTCGACCAGCAGCGGCCCGTAACTGTCGGTAGCTTTCGGATCGCTCTGGTTCACCTTCTGGTCGGACCGGAACACGACGGCGCCAAACTTTCCGTAAGGCCGGAGCGCTTCGACGGTACCCAGCCGTCCGTCTTTCCACCTGCCGACGATCACATCGCTATCCGCGGTATAAGTGCGCGTGACCTCCTCGCAGCCGCGTCCCATCAACGTGTAAAGCAGTTCCACCGCATGAACTGCGTACCAGGAAAGATCAAGCTGATGGTGCGGTTCGAGCGGTCCGGGGCCCCAGGTGATCGCACTGGTAATGTCAGGGAATTTCAGGCTGGTGGCGATCTCGGCAAATCGCAGGGAAGACGCGCTGAACCAGGGTACACCCGCTTCTTTCGCCAGGCGCGCAATCTCACGCGCGTCCTCCAGCGTCGAAGCCAGAGGTTTATCAATAAAAACAGGCTTACCCGCGGCGAGGACCGGCTTGACCTGCGGCAAATGCACGCGGCCGTCCCCACTCTCCAGCAACACGCCATCCACCTTGCGGCACAACGTGGGGATATCCGGGACGAACGCGACTTTCCATTTGGTTCTGAGCTCTTCCGCGAACTTATCCACACGGGTATAACTGGATTCCACATCTGGACTTCCGCCCTTGTAGGCGGCCACGACGCGCGCGCCAGGCACATAGTCGGGTGAACTGGGATCATTCAGAATCTGCGTAAACGCAATGACGTGCGAGGTGTCGGTGCCGATGATGCCCAGCCGGATCTCGCCCGTCGCGCAGGTGACACCCAGCAGCAACGGAAGCGCGCAGAATTTCATGTTGGGCATTGTACACTGAATTTTTCAGTGGACCTTTCAACTCCGCTTACTTATATCAAAGGCGTGGGTCCGGCACGCGCCGCGATGTTCGAACCCAAAGGGCTGCTCACGGTTGAGGACCTGCTCTCCTATGTCCCGTTTCGCTACGAAGACCGGAGTAACATGAAGAGCATCGCTCAGCTTGCCCCGGGCGAGATGGCGACGGTTGTAGCTGAAGTTCGCTCCGCGCGAGTGGCTGGTTTCCGGCGCCGCAATCTGGGTCTTTTCGAAGCCTCTTTCAGCGATTCCTCACGAGCCATCCTTCGCGCGAAATGGTTTCATAGCGAATACCTCGCCAAGACACTCGAGCCGGGCCGTCGTGTCGCGCTTTTCGGAAAAATCGAGTTTGACAACTACACCGGCGAGCTGGCCATGCTGCATCCAGAGTTCGAAATTCTCACCGAGGACGATGACGCCGCCGAAGCCGCTCTGCATGTGGGCCGCGTGGTGCCCATTTATGAAGCCATTTCCAAAGTGAATACGCGCGCCATCCGCACCATCGTGCATCGCGCGCTGGCTCAGATCGCTCCACTCCAGGACTACCTGCCCGAAAGCCTTCGCACGCGCTTCAAGCTGGTAGATCGATGGACCGCTGTCCGCCAAATGCATTTCCCAACACCCGATTCGGATCTCCGCCTGCTGAACGGCTTCCGCTCACCGGCCCAGTTCCGGCTGATCTTCGAAGAGTTTTTCTGGCTGGAGTGTGGGTTGCTCCTGCGCAGGGGCAAGGCCCGCGAGCAAGCCGGCATCGGCTTCGAGCTGAATGATCAGGTGCGAGAGCGCATCAAGACCATGCTGCCTTTCAAGCCCACGAGCGCGCAAAAGCGGGTGCTGGGCGAGATCGCCCGCGACATGGCTGCGCCGTGCCCCATGCACCGGCTGCTGCAAGGTGACGTGGGCAGCGGCAAGACCATCGTGGCCGCGGAGGCCGCGGTAATCGCCATCGAGAACGGATATCAGGTCGCCATGCTCGCGCCCACAGAAATTCTCGCTGCGCAACATTTCTCGTACCTGAAGCCGCTGCTTTCCAAACTCGGCTATGTTGTGGTTCTGCTCACCGGTTCGTTCAGTGATCGCGAAAAATTGCAGCTCAAGAAGCTCCTAGCTGAAGGTCTGGTACATGTGGCCGTAGGAACGCACGCGCTGCTCGAAAAGAACGTCGAATTCCGGAGGCTCGGCCTGGCGATCATCGATGAGCAGCACCGCTTCGGTGTCATGCAACGTTTAGGTCTGGCGCACAAGGGTGCTCATCCCGATGTTCTGGTGATGACCGCGACGCCGATTCCGCGAACCCTGGCACTGACCGTTTACGGCGATCTCGACGTCTCCGTGATCGATGAACTCCCGCCCGGACGCCGGCCGATCGTCACCAAGCATGTGACCGCGGATCACGTCGAGGGCGTCTACAGCTTCCTCAAGAAGCAGATCAGCCTGGGCCGGCAGGCGTACGTCGTGTATCCGGTAATCGAGGAGTCCGAGACGCAAGCCATGAAGGCGGCCGAGAAAATGTACGCGCATTTGTCGCGGGAAGTGTTTCCGGATCTCAGCGTGGGCCTGCTGCACGGGCGTTTGCCGATTCCTGAAAAAGAAGCCGCCATGGAGGATTTCAAACTGGGCCGCATTCAGATTCTGGTTTCGACCACGGTGATCGAAGTCGGCGTAGACGTGCCCAACGCGACCGTCATGGTCATCGAGCAGGCCGAACGCTTTGGCCTGGCGCAGCTGCATCAGCTTCGCGGAAGGGTGGGCCGCGGCGCTGAGCAGAGCTATTGCATCCTGGTGACCGAACGCATCAACGACGCCGCGCGCGAACGGATACGCACCATGGTGGACACCAACGACGGTTTCCAGATTGCCGAAATGGATCTGAAACTGCGCGGCCCCGGGGAATTTTTCGGAACGCGCCAATCGGGTTTGCCGGCACTGCGCGTGGCGAACATTTTGCGGGATCAGGAGATTCTGGCGGCGGCCCGCAATGCTGCCGCGGAATTCCTCGATCAGCGGACTCCCGCCGGTGAGTTCGAGCGCGCCATGGAGTACGTGCACGGCCACTGGGAGCGCCGCTACGGATTGGTCGAGGTGGGATAGATGCGCGTCATCGGCGGTGAATTTCGCTCCCGCCGCCTGAAATCCATCCCTGGGCTCGACACGCGCCCCACGCCGGACCGCCTTCGCGAAACGCTGTTTGATATTCTCGGTTCGCGCATTGAGGGCGCTGTGTTTCTGGACGCGTACGCCGGCACGGGCGCTGTAGGCATCGAAGCCCTCAGCCGCGGCGCTGCTCGAGTCATCTTCATCGAGCGAAGCAAGCGTGCCGCGAAAGTCATCCAGGAAAATCTGGCGAGTCTGGGAGTCGGGGATCGCGCCCAGTTGGTGAACGCTTCCGCGGCCTCATCTGTTGCCGGACACAATGTTGACATCGTATTTCTTGACCCGCCCTACGAGCTCGAGACCGAATACGCAACAGCACTCAACGCGCTGGGTGCCGATCCGCCGTTGTTAGTGATCGTTCAGCACTCTGTGCGTCTTCGGCCGGCTGAGTGTTTCGGCTCGCTCCACAAAACACGCACGCTACAGCAGGGAGACAATGCGTTGACGTTCTACGGGCCCCGGTAATATCACCACCATCCATCGGAGACCAGATGCGTATCGGTAGGATGCGCCTGTCTATAAAAGCCGCAGCTCCACGGGCGCACCCACGCCGCAGCCTAAAATCTTCGCAGCCGACGCCTGGCTGGCCGATATCTCGAGGTAGCCCGAGCTTCCGGCGATGACGAAAAGCTCGCTCGGACCGCACTCGGCATAGTTCCGCGCCAGCCGCTCGACCGTTTGGAGCCCGACCGACAATTCGAATGGCCGAGTGTCGAGGTCCGGAAACCCGTCAGCGGGGAAATTCGTAATCAGGTTTCCAAAATGGTCGATCTTGAGAATCGCGCCTGTCCAGCCGCGCCGGGCTGTGCGAACCGGTTTCTCGATGTGCAGCCGCATGTAATCGATAATGGGTTTCCCGAACTTTGCCGGCGCAACGCCCCTCGCCAGATGCGCCCCCGCAGGCGAGAAAACATCCCGCCCATGAAATGTCCGGCTGACGTTTTTGAGGAAAAACCTTTCCGCTTTGATCCATCGCACCTTGTGTTTCTCGCGTGCATAAATGAACGAAAGCACGCCGTTGTCCGGCGCCACGAAGCGCTGGCCGGCCGCTTCCGCCAGAATAGGCCGCCGCGAAGTCCCCACGCCCGGGTCGACCACCACGACGTGAACCGTACCGCGGGGGAAGTACGGGTATGCCTGCGCTACCAGATAAGCGCCCTCGTGGATGCCGAATGGCCCGATCTCATGGCTGATATCCACAATCTGCGCCTCCGGACAAATGCCCAAGATCACGCCCTTCATCGTGCCAACAAAGTGATCGGACAAGCCGAAATCAGTGGTCAGAGTAATAACGGGACGGCGCATTGTTAAACTGTAGTCAGTGGAGCGTTACTACTTCGATCATAATGCGACTACGCCCGTCTCGCCGGAAGTGATCCAGACGATGCTCGGGTGTCTGGCCGAAGTATACGGCAACGCATCCAGTATCCACCACTTCGGACAGATGGCCAAGCAGCGGCTGGAGATGGCCCGCCGCCAGAGCGCCGCGCTCGTCAATTGCCGGCCGCAAGAAATCGTGTTCACCAGTGGCGGCACCGAGGCTGATAACCTGGCCCTGTTCGGCGTCGTGCGCTATTCCAAACGCCCGCAACGGCACCTGGTCGCGACCGCCATTGAGCACCCCGCGGTTCTGAACGCCTGTGCGCAGCTGGAGCGTGAGGGCGTCGAGGTCACCTATGTGCGGGTAGGCGCGAGCGGTGTGGTGGATCCCGATGACATTCGGCGCGCGCTGCGCCCCTCGACGGTGCTGGTTTCGGTGATGCACGTCAATAACGAGCTGGGCACCATGCAACCCATGGCCGAAATCGCCCGCGTGACTCGAGAGGCTGCCGTGTATCTGCACTGCGATGGTGTGCAGGCGCTAGGAAAAATTCCCGTCGACGTGCCCTCCCTGGGCGTGGATCTCTATTCCATGAGCGGTCACAAGATTTATGCTCCCAAGGGCTTGGGTGCGCTATTCGTGCGCAAGGGCACACGCATGAGTTCCATCCTGTTCGGCGGGCATCACGAGCGTGAGCGCCGGCCCGGCACCGAAAATGTACCCGGTGCCGTAGCGCTGGGTTGTGCGGCTGAGGTGGCGGCCGGCGATCTCGCAACTCAGGTCACCGAGCTCGCCATGCTTCGGGACCGGCTGGAAAAGGGCATCCTCGAACGGATACCGGATGCGGGTGTGAACGGGGCACGCCGGTCGCGCACACCCAACACCAGCAACATCTACTTCGACGGTATCGACGGTGAAGCACTCGTCATAGCGCTCGATCTGCGCGGCTTCGCGGTGTCCACCGGCGCGGCCTGCTCGAGCGGGGCGGTTGAGCCGTCGCACGTGCTGACTGCCATTGGTCTCACGGCCGAGCGCGCGCGTGCCAGCATCCGCTTCTCACTCGGCCGCTCCAACACCCGCGAGCAGGTGGATGCCCTCATTCACGCCGTAGAAGATTCCGTTCGCCATCTCCGCAAGATTTCTCCCGTGGTGCATGCCAATGCGTGAATCTTCCATACTGAATCAGCCGATTGCGGTGGCGATGAGCGGTGGCGTCGATAGTTCGACGGTCGCCGCCCTGTTAGTCGCCCGCGGTCACTCCGTCGTCGGCCTTACCATGCAGCTCTGGAATCAGCGCCGCCTTCCCGAACTGGCTGCCGACGGCGGCACGGGCCGCTGCTGTTCGCTCGATGATGTTTACGATGCGCGGCGGGTGGCTGAGCAGCTCGGCATCCCGTACTATGTGGTGAATTTCGAGGCCGAGTTCGAGCGCCAGGTGGTCGAGCCTTTTCTGTCAGAATATTTGGCTGGCCGCACCCCCATTCCGTGCACGCTGTGCAATAACTTCATCAAGTTCGACCGCTTTATTGATATGGCCCAAGGCGTTGGTGCTGCGGAAATCGCCACCGGCCATTACGCTCGCATTACACGCGACCTTTCTACAGGCCGCTACCAATTGCGCAAGGCCGCCGACTGCGGCAAGGACCAGACCTACTTTTTGTTCGGTCTCACACAATCCCAACTCGCTCGCACGCTATTTCCCCTCGGCGAAATGACGAAATCCGAAGTGCGCGCACTGGCCGAAAGCATGGGCCTAGCTGTAGCCGCCAAGCAGGATAGCCAGGAGATCTGCTTCGTACCCAATGGCGATTATGGCGCATTTCTGGATGCCTATCTGCGCTCCAAGGGCCGTGAACGGGCCGTGGAACGCGGCGAAATCGTGACCACCGGCGGCCGGACGGTGGGGACGCATACCGGCGTACATCACTTTACGGTTGGCCAGCGACGCGGCCTGGGAATTGCTACCGGCGAGCCGCTTTATGTGATTTCGACCGATGCCGCCACCCAGCGTGTTGTCGTGGGCTCCAATGAGGAGCTACTGCGCGCGCGCCTTGCCGCCAACAAAGTGAATTGGGTTTCATGGCCTGGCCTCCCTGCTTCCGCACGCGCGCAGGTGAAGGTGCGCAACAAGCACGTGGCTGCGCCGGCCACACTCCATCCGACTGCCTGGCCAGACCGCGTCGAAGTGCATTTCGATGAGCCGCAGCGCGCCGTAACGCCCGGCCAAGCTGCCGTGTTTTACGACAGCGATTTGGTTCTCGGCGGCGGATGGATAGAATGACGGTTTCATGCGCTCCCGCTCGCGGCTGCGCGATGCCGCCGAATATGCGCTCGCTCTGTTGGCGCTAGGCTCGCTCGCTTACACTCCCCTTGGCGTGTCGCGTCGCCTGGCGCGATGCCACACTTGGCTGCTCGATCTTGCCCTGCCGCGTCTCCGCCGCGTAGCCATGGCAAATCTGTCCATGGCCCTTCCCGCCCTGAGCCGTCAGGAGCACGCGCGTATCGTGGACGGCATTTTCCGGTCCATCGCCCGCCTGCTCGTCACGTTCGCGCGTTTCCCGCGCCTGGATCGCAGCAACATCGGCCAATGGATACGTTATGACGGCTTCGAACATTTCGAGCAGGCCCGCCGTCGCGGCAAGGGCGTGCTCTTTGCCACGGCACACCTCGGTAACTGGGAGCTGAGCGCCTTCGCGCATGCTCTACTCGCTGAGCCGATGTACGTTGTGGTTCGCCCACTGGACAACCCGCTCATCGACAAACTGGTCGCGCACAGACGCTCCATGTCCGGCAACCTCGTCATCGAGAAGAAAGACTTTGCGCGTGTTATTCTGCAAGCCCTCGCCGCCAACCGGGCAGTTGGCATTCTGATCGATCAGAACGCGTCCCTCGATATGGGCGTATTCGTGGATTTCTTTGGTGTCCCCGCCTGTGCGGGAGTTGGTTTCGCCCGCCTGGCTGCTCACACCGGAGCCGCCGTCATTCCCGGCTTCGCGCTCTGGTCGGAGGCAGAGCAGAAATTCATCCTGCGCTTCTATCCCGAAGTGCTGATCTCGGGTGACGTGCAGGTGGATACCGCGCGCATCCATGCCGTCTTGGAGCGTGTGATCCGCGAATCTCCCGATCAGTGGCTCTGGATCCACCGCCGCTGGAAAACGCGCCCTCCGGGCGAACCGCCGCCCGCGCCTGAGAACACCAACCGCACGTCTACGATATACTGAGTAAACAAGTCCGTGGGCCTGTGGCGCAGTTGGGAGCGCGCTTCCATGGCATGGAAGAGGTCGTGAGTTCGAATCTCACCAGGTCCACCACTTTATCACTCTGATTCTCTTGGACTTGCACGCCGCATTTTTTCGCGTGCCATATACGTGCCAAAAGATCAGAAATCCGAGCTTGCCGGCCGACGCTCCACTTCGCGTAATGCTTGCGCACAATGGCCTCAGTGTCGCCCAGAATATCGGCCGCCTCTTCGAACGTACCCCCCATTTCGAGGATCTCCGTGGCGAGCGTGTGTCTGAACCGATGAGAGCATGCACCCTCGACGCCTGAGGCGGCGTAGACGGCTTCAAGCGTACGTCGGGCGTCCCTGATTGCGGCCTGCGTTCCACCGTTGCCGCTCCAAAAGAAATAACGGCATTGGGCATCGTTACCGGCGCCGCGGGGTATTGGCAGAATGTCGAGTGCAGCCTGTAAAGCTGCGTGCACTGGCAACCTGACCGGCTTACCGTTCTTCGTGGTGCGCACAAAGATCTCACCATTGCGAACGCGGTCCTTTTCCAATGCGGCCACGTCTGAAATTCGCAACGCTGTGTAGCGCAGCAGTAGCACCATCGCCCGCGCCCGTAAACGCTCATAGGCGCTCCGGCCGATCGCATCACACGCCGCGATGATCTTGGCGACCTCATTGGGTTCATATGGCTCCCGGTCAGCCGGCTTGAGATTTTTCGGCATCTGAACCTTGTCGGCCCAGCTTCTCAGAATCCATTCGTTGTCGAGGCAGAACCGGAAGAAATGCCGCAGTGTCCCCAGCTCTTTTGTCCATGTTCGAGCACCAATGCCACGCACAGATCGAAACGCGTTCAACGCCTCCAGATCAACCTGATCAACCGTGGCCGTACCGCGGCCAACCAGGAACGCTTCGAGGTTTCGAAGGGTTGCTTTCCGACTCGTTCGCGTTCCCCAGGAGGCGTCCTGATGGGCACTATGATAAGACTCAATCGCGGCTGAAATCGCACGAGTATGCCGTGGGCATCGGCCGCGCGCCACCAATTCCGTACAACCTGGTTGCGCGCATTCCCGAAGCCCGTAGGCGGGGTCTTCGATCCTTGCGAGGTTCCTGGTCGCACGCGCCCAGTCGCGCGTATTCATGCTCTGGCGAACGCGCTTGCCATCTATGTCGCCATCGCACCAGATTGGGCACTGGCATTTGATCCAGTTACGGCCCTTGGATCTCTTTGGGCATTTGCGCTCGTGGCGCCGCCAAAGACTGAGCATGGCTATTTCGTCCGCTCCTCGTACACTTTACAAGCCAGCCTGTAGGGAATCCGAAGCTCCACCCGTTGCCGTCCGCGCTTGCCAGTCTCCGACAGTTTCAGAACTCCAGGAAGATCCTGAAACCACCGGACGATCGTATCACGGCTAACACCCCAGAGCTCCGCGTAGAACTGCGGCGAATAGTGTTGATCGATATTAACTAGCGCCGGCGCTTGCATTTATCCCACCTCGTAGCCAGTAGTTCTCCGCATGATTCCTCTTCTCTTCTCAACGGCCTCGACCACGACCCGGTTCTCGCGCGCGCTCGTGAAGGTCGCGCTGGTGTATTGGAGTCGCCGCCGCCCTTCGAACGGCCCCGTGATAGCGACCCAGCCAGCCACCCCATCCATCCTCAACTGGGGCCATTCCACTTTGAATTTGCAAGCGCCCGGTCTCTTCCAGAAGACGTTCGTTGTTCAGAACCTTTTCAGAATGTCCCAACTCCTCGACCTCAAGCAGCGGCCGCCCGTTCTCGAACAGCTTGCGCAGACGCACGAACCTGTTGGCGCGCAGGCCGCCGCGTCCGCGTGCCTCGGCCATCTGAGGCGTGTGATAGATGCAGTGCACCTTGGCGTTGGTGCCCTCCAGCATCATGAAGCTGCGACCGGTCGCTTCATCTTCGCCGTGCACCAGGATTCTGCCCTCGAGTGTTGTGCAATTGCGGAGGTCGAACATGACCAGTGGCAATCGCGTGTCCGATACGGGCACGCCGTGAGCGGCTAGACTCTTTTGCCGATCTCCGAGGTGCTGCATCGCTCGTAGTGCGGTTTCGAAATCCCGGCGCACCAGCCATTGGTCGAGCCCAGCGGTTTCGGCCAGTCCCATGCTCTCCAGCGTCCTGAGACGCGCAACTGCGTACTGGTTTCGCGGATGCGCCGAATTCCTGCTGACCTGGAAATGCGAGGACTCACCTTCTGTCGGCTTGTCCCGAGCAATGGACTGGTCCAGCGACGTGAACCTGTGCTGCGATACTTCGCGGCGCTGGGCTTCGGCGATATCCCGTTGCGTGCGATACCCGAGCTGTCGGGTGCACAGATCCTCAGCGATGCTGCGAATGCCGTGCTTGACGTAATCGCGCTCGAGACGGAAAGATTTTCCGTTCTCGCGAACGCCGCGCAGTGCAATGTGAACGTGCGGATTATCGGTATCGAAGTGCGACACGGCAACCCAATCGGGACGCGTATCGAGATCCCGTGTCATGCGCTTCATCAAGTCGCGGGTCAGTTGCGTCAGGTCGATCTTGTCTCCGAACTCCGGCGATACGATGATTTTCCACACGCGCTCATCGCCGGCCAACTGCCACTCGTCGAGACGAGCGGCGATGTTGATCCCGCGCTCCGTGGCGTCAAACCCGGCCTCAACCGCACGCCCCTGGCTGGCGCTCTCACGGGCGATGTAGCGGCCGTGCGCCTTCCATTGCCCGCGAGTGGCATTCTACGCGTACATCACGCGAACGGCGCACCGCTGATTGTACGGGCGAGACGGAACCGGGCGCCGTGTCCGCGGCTTGCGCTGTTGTGCACGCAGTTCTCGGATATAGCGACGGATCAGGAGGTAGGTAGAGCACCAAGCTCTGGGTGAACTGGCTTGTCGACCACGTGTCTTCCGGGGATTAAGC
>JASHOO010000329.1 GCA_030041035.1 Bryobacteraceae bacterium
GATCGGCTGGGCTGGCAATTTGCGGACCTGGATGAGGAGATCGAAGTGCAGCAGGAGACCACCATCGCGGAACTGTTCGACAAAGTGGGCGAGCTCGAATTCCGCAGCATTGAATCGGCAGCGCTGCGCAAGCACGTACGCACGATCGAGTGCGGGCGGCCTACGGTGATTGCACTGGGCGGCGGAACGTTTGTTCAGGCGGACAACTTCGAGCTGCTGGAGGGTCACGGAGTCACCATCTGGCTCGATTGCCCCCTGGAAATCGTGCGGCAACGCGTGGAGGGCGCGTCACACCGGCCTCTGGCGCGCGATCGCCAGCGGTTTGAAGAACTGTTTCACAGCCGCCAGGCGGCCTATGCGAACGCCGACTACCGGATCCGGATCGAATGTGATGATCCGATGATGGCTCTCGAAGAGATTCTGAAGCTCCCGCTGTTCGAATGAAAATCGAACGCAAGCTGCGGCAGCAGGTGCTCGAGATTTTTCGCGCTGCGCTGGCGGCCGCCGATCCCACGGCTGCAATTCTGCGCCACGTTCGCCTGCGCGGCGGCGCCCTGCTTGCCGGTAGAATGCGTTATTCACTGCGCGACGTGAGGAAAATTCACGTGGTGGGCGCGGGCAAGGCGGGAGCAGCCATGGCGGTAGCAATCGAGAAGCTCGGGCTGCCTGCGGAAAAGCAGGGGGAATCGCTGGTAAACGTCAAGTATGGCCATCTGGCGGAGCTGCGCTGGATTCGATTGAATGAGAGCGGCCACCCGGTGCCGGACGAATCGGGCGTACGCGGCGCACGGCGCATCGCGGAGATTGCTGCGGGGGCACGCGCGGAAGATCTTTTGATTTGCCTGATTTCGGGTGGCGCTTCGGCGCTTCTGCCCTTCCCTGCCCCGCCCATTACGCTGGAGGAAAAACAGGAAGTCACCAAGCTGCTGCTAGCTTGCGGCGCTACCATTCACGAGATCAACACGGTGCGCAAGCACATCTCGGGCATCAAGGGCGGGCAACTGGCGCGGATGGCATTCCCGGCGCGTGTTCTCGCCCTGATTCTGTCGGATGTGATCGGCGACAATCTCGATGTAATCGGATCGGGTGTTACGGCGCCCGATGCCTCGACCTTCGCTGGGGCTCAGGGAGTGTTGGAAAAGTATGGCATCCTGGACCGGGTGCCGGCCGGCATTCGGCAGCGGCTCCAAAGCGGCGCGTGCGGAGACATCCGGGAAACCCCGAAACGTGGCGATCCGGCATTTGCGCGGGCGCAAAACCTGATCGTAGGCAGCAATCGTCAGGCGGTCGAAGCAGCGGCAGCAAAAGCCCGCGAGATCGGATTCCGCACCTGGATTCTTTCAACCGAGATCGAAGGCGAGACACGTGAGATCGCGCGCATGCACGCCGCCATCATGAAAGAGATTGTTCGCTACGGCCGCCCCGTGCCGCGGCCCGCTTGCGTGATCAGCGGCGGAGAGACAACCGTCACGCTGCGCGGGAACGGTTTAGGCGGGCGCAACCAGGAATTCGTCCTGGCCGCGGCGATGGAGATCGCGGGACTCAACCGGACGGTGGTGCTGAGCGGCGGCACCGACGGCACTGATGGCCCGACCGATGCAGCCGGCGCCATCGCCGACGGCTACACGCTGACGCGCGGACCGGAAGCGCAGAAGTACCTCGACGCGAATGATTCCTATCACTATTTCGAAGCGCTGGGCGATCTCGTGATTACAGGGCCCACCAATACCAACGTCATGGACGTGCGCGTGATGCTGGCGGGAAATGTGGCTGGAGACCCCGGCTCCTAGACCGGCACGTACTGCTTCAGGTACCGGTACGCCATGCGGAAGCCGGTCTTGCAGCCTTCGGTGAAATCGCCATGTCCGCCGGGCGGGTCATACAGCGGGTCCTCATGTTCGATGCTCATCGCGCCCGTATATCCGACATCCTGCAACACAGTAAAGAAGGCCGGCCAGTCGATGGTACCAAGCCCAGGCAGGCGATAACGCCACCACTGCGCGCCATCAACCGGATGAATGCCGCCACGGCGGAGAATGGGCCAGCGAATCTCGGTGTCTTTGAGATGCACATCGTAGATTTTGTCGGCGAAATCCCGTGCTGTCTGGATGGGGTCCATCATCTGCCAGACCAGGTGGGAGGGGTCGTATTGCAGGCCGACAAACGGCGAATCTCCAAACGCCTTAAATAGAGTCTCGAATCCTACCGGGCTGGTGGCCAGATTTGGGCCGCCCGGCCAAGGCTCCCATAGAATTCGTACCCGGCCCTTTTCGCAGGCGGGGAAGTATTGTTCGTTATAGACCCGTACGATTTCATCCACCTGGTCCTTCAGCGACTTCTTCGGGTCTTTTCCCGATGCAGTACCGATATACGGCACGCCCAGCCTGCCGGCCAATTCAATGGCTTTGACGAAGTAAGCGTTATCCCGGCTGCGCTCGGCGGTGTCGGCCGCGATGTGATTTTGCGTCTCCTGCAACGCCGAGATGTGTACGCCGGAGCGGTCAATGACCTCTTTGATTCTCGAGACCTGCTCGTCATTTAGAGTCGCGGCGTCCAGCGCGCTGCGGGGCGTGGCGCCCAGGATCATGTTGTTAAAACCGGCTTCGCGGGCAAAGGCCAGGTTGGCTTCGCTGTAAGGCCCCAGAACTCCCAGCCGCGGCTTCCATTCTTGGGGCCGACGATCCTGGGCTTTCACCGCAGCTCCGGCGGCAAAGGCCCCGAGGAGCGTCCGCCGGGACAGGCTCGATAGATGGTTTTGCACGGAACAATTGTACGCTCTGCGGGACCAGGCCCGCATAGTACTTTTTTTTGTTACAGAACGCTTAATTTTGAGAGATACTTTTCAGATACTCTGCCGGCTGTCACTGCCGGGGGGGCCGAGGAGCACTGTCGTGTCTGCATACTCGTTTTTGGATCCGCGTTGCAAGTATCCGCTGCCAGACGGCTTCGACTACGCGAGCTATATCGACACCGAACGGGAACTGTGGGCGTTGTTTCCGGAAACGCAGGGCCTGAGGGTCAACTTTTGCCAGGTGGGGCTTACGGCCAACCTGTACGTTGAGGCTCCCGAAGGAGACGGCGAATTAGCCAGGGAAGAAACCTATTTTCTGATGCCGTTTCCAGACCGCACCATGCGCCCTCTCCGGATGCGGGTGGTGCGCAAGCTGACGCTTGCTGAATACCGATTAAGCCACATCACGGCGCAGCGCATGAGCGAGGAGCTCGCCGACACGAGCGAGATCATGGAGGAAGTGCACCTGCACATCCTCGGCCCGGAGATTGTGGAAGAGTCCCAGTAGCTTTCTAGCGGGCTTCGCCCACGACACCGCGCTTGTTCTGTGTGAGGATTTCGCGCACCGCATAGATGCGTCGACCCTGGCTCTCGAAGTAGGTGCGGATCATCACCTCGCCCAGCAGACCGGTGCAGAACATCATCAGGCCCGCCAGCAGGAGCAGGCCGCCCGCCATCATGAGGGGCCCATGTTCTTGTACAATGTCGCCGCCGGTGATGAGCTTCTCCCCTCCGCAAAAAAGAAGAATCAAACCGCCCAGCGAGGTGCCCGCCAGGCCCAGCGTGCCGAAGAAATGCATGGGGC
>JASHOO010000330.1 GCA_030041035.1 Bryobacteraceae bacterium
CAATCTGTGGCGAATCCCTCGACTCAGGCCGGCGGGAGCGTAGTGCAGAGCGGCGGACAGTGCCGACCGCGGGGCTTGGAGAGCCACCCACGCATCGCGAGAATGTCCCATCCACCCGGAAACTCGAGTCGGAATGCCTGTGCACGGGCTATTTCAACAAGTTCCTAATGGCCGGGTCTTTACTTTCCTGGAACACGAGGGCGTTGAACCTACGAATAACAGCGTGGAACGCGCTCTCCGCACGGGTGTGCACTGGCCTAAGGGGTTGCGCAACAATAACAGCTCAGTCGTGATATGAATTGATACATGAGCCCGAACTGCTCTGGCGCTCCGCGAATTGGATAAGTTTGTGCTTGGGACCCAAGCAAACATGAGTGATGCAGAGTGGCAAGCCTCGTCCGTCGGCCTCCGCAAGATTATGTTATAGTTCCTATTGTAAGGAGCCTGGGAGTAGGAACTATAACATTATGCGCCCCGCCGCCTTCGACCCCTTTGCCCTCCGCCAGCACTTGCGCCATCACAAAATCGCTGATCTGCCCGAACTCAAACTGGTGCTGGGCCGCGATCATCCTCTTCTATGGCCTGCTCGATGAACAGCAGCGCCGCTTGTTTGCCGGATTGGAATCCATCCGGCTCGGCCACGGGGGCGACACCCTCCTCGGCGATTTCCTGGGCCTGGACGCGCACACCGTAGCTCGCGGCCGTCAGCAACTGCTGGACCGCAACGTCATCAGTGGGCGGATACGCCGTCAGGGTGGCGGCCGTCAGCCTGCGGAAAAAAAACGCCGGACATAATCGACGTCCTACACTGCTTGCTGGAACACGACACCGCCGGCGATCCCATGACGGGTCTGCGCTGGGCTCGCCGCACTACCATCCGAATATCCGAGGAACTTTGCCAACTCGGCATCGCTGTCTGTCCCAATACCGTCGCTCGCCTGCTCCACCAGATGGGCTATTCGTTGCGCGTGAATCACAAGCAGATCTCCACTGACTCCAGCCCGGATCGCAATCTCCAGTTCGAATACTTGGCCGAACTGCGCGGCCGGTTTCAACGTCATCATCTGCCTATCATCAGTGTCGATACCAAGAAGCGCGAACTGGTCGGCAATTTCCGTAATCCAGGCCGCCGTTGGGAATGCAGCCCTCGCCGCGTCTTCGATCACGACTTTCGCACCGACTCCATCGGCGTCGCCATTCCCTATGGAATTTTCGACATCACCGAAAATCGCGGGGCCTTCGTCGTGGGCGTTTCCCACGACACGGCCGCCTTTGCCGCTCATGCCATCGCTCACTGGTGGCAGCAGGAAGGCTCCCACCGTTATGCCGGCTCGCGCCAACTCCTCATTCTGGCCGATACCGGCGGCAGCAACAGCTATCGCTGTTACGCCTGGAAAACCGAGCTTCAGTCCCAACTGGCCAACGGCTTCAACCTGGCGGTCACCGTGGCCCACTATCCGACCGGAGCTTCCAAATGGAACCCCATCGAACATCGGCTCTTCTCCGAGGTGTCACGAAACTGGGCTGGTGAACCGCTCGACTCCTACCAGAAGATTCTCAATTACGCCCGGACCACCACAACCCAAGCCGGCCTCACCGTCACCGCCTACCTCGACCGCCGCCTATACCCATGCGGTCTCAAACCCTCCCCAGAACAAGTCGCATCCCTACGACTGCACCGCCATGAGATCTTGCCGAAGTGGGATTACACCATCAAGCCTCAACTGTGAAGTTGTTCTTGCGCGGTTCCTTAGTACCCCAATTCGGAATTACCGTGACGTATTCTGGGTGGCTCAGGCAGCAGCGGGCAACCCGTTGGCTTTGAGACGCTGCATGAGGCTGGCAAGGTCAGCCCGCGTAAACGTCCAGCGAAAGGGAGCGGCGGATTTCTCGTAACGGAGCTGAAAGGCCAGGAGGGCCATCTCCAGGTCCGTGAGGTTGGAGAAGTCGCCAGGGGTGAGCACCTTCCGCTGAACGATCGAGAAGTAGATCTCAACCTGGTTCAGCCAACTAGCGTGAACCGGGGTGTGGACCGGGATGAGGGAGGGCCAGCGGGAACGCAAGCGCTGATCGGCTTTCTGCCCGCGGTGCGAGGAACCGTTGTCGAAGATCCAGAACACGCGGCGGGCCGAGCGGTAGGGTTCCTGACCCATCACGTCTTCCACGAGCCGGTCGAAGGGCGCGATTCCTGTGCGGGCTTCGCAGCGACCGAAGATCTTGGCGCGATGAACATCCCAGGCGGCCAAGTAGGCCCAAGCACCGCGGCGCTGGTACTCCTGTTCGATGCGTGCGGGGCGTCGTGGAGCTGGCGGCGACGAAGCATGGATACGGCGGCGGGCTTGGATGCTGGTCTTCTCGTCGGCGGAGAGCACGAAATCGTCGGAATCCAAGGGGTGGCCTTCCCACAGGCCGTGGTAGAGATCCAAGATGGGGCCGGCTTTGTGGACGAAGCGAGGATCGCGCGGAAAAATCCAGGTGCGATGGCGCCAAGGGCAGAGCGCGTCGCGACTGAGCCAGCGCCAGATGGTGGCGCCACTGATCTGCGCGATCAGACCTTGTGCCAGCACTTGTTGACGGATGTCCTCCACAGAAAACCGGGACAGAGGCAAGCCGAGCCGATGTGGCAACTCACAGGCGAGGGCTTTGACCTGGACGACGAGGCTGGGAACGAGCTTGAAAACGTGACTGGTGGGCTTTTTAAAGGAAGGCGTATTCCAATAAGCGTCAGTGGGGTGGAGCAGTCCAAAGTGGGGTAGTCCCCCGGGGCTGAGACAAACAGTTATTAAGCAGGGCGCGATTGGGTGGGTGTGGCAAAACCCTGTTCAGGCAGTTTAGAAAGTAACGTTGACGCTGCGTTACTTACTCAGGAGCGCTATAGGGTGGCGAAACCAGATGGTTTTGGCAGGGAGGTTATGAGTCTTACATGGGGGTGGGCAATTGGCGAAGTCGGAGAGAATCTAATCTGGATTGTGGACCAGGCCGAACTGGCGCGCAGGTTGAACTACCTGGAAGAACAAGGCTTCCGGCCGTACCAGGTGGCCTGTCATGGGTCGGCTTTCCTCATCGTGGCCATTTGCACTTGGCGGGGTAGGATTAGCGGGTTGTTGTGGCCTGCATCGCGCATATCACCAAGGGCTGTCAGGTGATCTCCCGATTCACTTCAAGCTTCGGCGCTCCAAACAATGGTGGGGAGGATGAGCGCTCCG
>JASHOO010000035.1 GCA_030041035.1 Bryobacteraceae bacterium
CCTTTCAGCGCCACAGCGTCGATCTGGTGGTCCTGGATATCCAAATGCCGGACTTGGACGGATTCGAGGTGGCCATGGCCATACGCGATCTGGAAAAAAACACCGGCAAATACACACCCATTCTCGCCCTCACCGCCCGTGCTCTCACCGGACAGCAGGAGGAGTGCCTCGCCCACGGCATCGACGCATTCGCCGCCAAGCCCATTCAGCCGCGGAAGCTGCTGGCGGCCCTGGCCACGCTCGCGCCCCGCGTACCCCGCCCCGTTCAATAAACGATCTGCCGAATATCGTAAGCGGCAATCCGGACCCCGTTCGCTTCCAGAGGCCGCAAAACGGTGTGCAGCGCGTTCGCTTGCTCCACGCCGTTCACTGAGGGAACAAGCGGAGATAGGTAAACCAAGTCGCCTTCGCCTAATCCGAGGCGGAACGCCAGCCGCTCCGTGTCCGCCAGGTGTGCCGCTTCGAACTCCGCCGGCACTCCAGCCAGAAATATGACGCCGACCGAGTAGCCGGCGTGTTTCAGCGCCGTGACCGCTTCCGCCACGTCCCCCGGCCGTGAGCGTTTCTTCCACAGCGCTAACAGCGGATCGTGCCCGCTTTCTGCGCCGATCGCCACTCTTGCAAGACCTAACATGCGGAACCGCTGGAGATCCGTACTCTTCCTTCTCAATACAGACACCGCTTCGCAGAACCCCTGACAGGGACGGTCCGGAAAAACCTCGCTGGCAATCTGCAGATCCTTCTCCAGCCACTTGGTGCCGACGCCCATCACGTCCGCATCGCCCAGAAACACGCGTTTGCGCAGCAGCGCCGAGTCGCCTAGAAACTCGCGGACCGCAACAGCGTGCGCCCGGAATTGCTCCGGCGGGCGCACCCGATACCCCTCGCCGCGGTAAAAATCGCAAAACGTGCACCGGTTCCACGCGCAGCCGACCGTCGCCTGCAGCACGACCGACAGATACGCGTCCGGCGGAAAAATCGGAATCCTGCCGTAGATCGTTCGGTAGCTTTGGCGGTCTTGTGCCGGGTCGTAATAGCGGATTCGGTCATACGCCAGTGGCTCAACGTCGCGCCATTGTCGCAGAGCGCAGCGCTGTTGTGCTTCCCGAACCACCGTATCGGCATACGCTGGAGCCAGCCGCCTTACCTGCTTGCCATGGTCGGTCGTAGTGCGGCGCAGCACCGCTTCCCCGCTCAGCCCGCGCCAGAAGTGCGAAGTGCCGTCGAAGTAGGAGAGCAAACGCCCACTCCGATCCCAACTGTAAATCTCCGATTCGCTGCACATCAACGCTACATGCGTCGGGGTCAGGTCCAGGGAAATAGTGCTGCCCTCGCTGTCGGTCAACCGAAGCATCCCGATCCTGCTAAGCTCCGTGGCCGGCGGTCACCCCGAAAGACTGAAGAGCCAGGTAGTTCGGACCGAATCGCTGGATGTTGTCACGTTGCTTCTCGAACGCGTCGAAATGCCCTTCCTCGTCATGGATCAGCTTCTCGAAAAGCTGCTTGGAGGCGGCGTCCGCGTTCTTGCCGCACTCGAGCGCCCACAGATTGTAGTCGCGCGCGCTGCCTTCCTCCATCGCCATGGCCTTAGCCAGCATCTCGACCGGCTCGGTGATTTTCTCCACCGCCCCGGCAGCCGTCAGTTCCGCGTCGCCCTTCAGAAACAGGATGCGCTCGGACAACGCCTCTACATGTCCCATTTCCTGAATGGCTGTTTGCTTGAATAGCGCAGCCAAAGGCGCGAATCCCTGGTCGTCCAGGTGAATATGAAAATACATGTACTGGTGGACGGCAGCCAGCTCGTCAGCAACTGCCTGGTTGAGCAACGCAATGCTGTGTTCGCGATTCATGAGCTTCTCCAATGTTCTTCGAAAGGCTGGCCTGCACGCGGTATGCCAGCCGCGTCGTGTGAACTTCTCCCGCGATCCGCGTGCAGAAGAGCAGGCCAAGCCCCAACAAACAAACGATCCTCATGGCCTTTTCCCTCGGTTTCATTTTATCACCACAAAATATAAGCAGATCTGTTGATCCTTTTCATATAGATCCAATTGTGATAGACTTTCTCTGGGTATAGGTCTGGCTTCCCTCCCAGAGCGGCCAGGCTGGCAATCTCGCTGGCCGGTATACCCTGAGAGTCGCGAATCCAGCTGATGCTGCTTGCCAAGGAGGTACATATGCCAATTGAATTAGTTTGGCTTGGCGGCATTTTGGTGGTCGTGGCTGGAGTCGTCTTCGGTATTCTGATTTCTCGAAGTAAACCGGTCGATCCAACGCACCTTCGGTGAGCTCCGAACGTGGGCACACCCGCGGCCGTCTGATACTCCTCTACGGTGCGTCATTTGCCCCATATTGAGGGCTTAGAGCACCGAGGCGGGGGAGTTTCACTCCATAACGGATTGAAAGAAGGCCACCTGCACCTGGCAGCCCGCGTGCACCCGCCAGTGTTCTCTCGAGCCGGGTGATGCAACGCCGCACATTCCTCGCTGCCGGCATTGCCGGAGCCAATGTAGCTTGTAGAAGCCGCACCAGCCGCTGGCGATTCTTCACCGACGAAGAAGCCCGCACAGTGGAAGCACTGTGCGCTCAGATCATTCCCGAAGACCAGGATGCCGGTGCCGTCACCGCCGGCGTGGTCTCATTTCTCGACAGACAATTGTCAGGTTTCTACAAACCCTTGCGAGAAACCTACCGCAGGGGAATTGCCGAAATCGACAGCAAAGCTATCGAGTTCGAGGGAAGGCAGTTTGCCGAACTGCCGCTCCGCTCCCAGCTCAACTTGCTCCAGCGCATCGAGAAAGACCCGGATATCAGACCCTTTTTCAACCTCCTCACTGACCACGCCATGCAAGGTTTCTACGGCGACCCCCGCCATGGGGGCAATCGCGACCGTGTGAGCTGGAAGATGCTTGGCGTGCCGTATCCGCCGGTGCGCGGTAGGTTGCGCTACGACTTCACTGACCCCGCAAAAGGGGAAAAGCCGTGGCTCTGACGGCGGTAAACGCCGTGGTCATCGGCGCGGGAGCCGGCGGCGGCATCGTTGCCAAACAACTCGCAGAAGCCGGTCTTAGTGTCGTGCTGCTCGAGCGCGGGAAGTGGTACTCGCCTTTCGACTGCCGCAAGGACGACCTCCGCAACCAGCGCACTTCCGTTTTAGGTAACGGTTTCGGCCCGGATGACGAGCGCAACCCTCGCGTGACTGTGGATCTGGTAGGCCGGGAACGCATTCTCGGCGCCAGCCGCCCCGGCTATCAGAACAATGCAGCGTGTGTAGGTGGCGGCACCCTCAGCTACGGCGCAATGGCCTGGCGTTACATGGAAAAAGATTTCCGCATGCGCTCGACCTACGGCCATGTGCCCGGCAGCACGCTCGCTGATTGGCCCATCTCCTATCAGGATCTCGAGCCGTATTACGAAAAAGCCGAGTGGGAAATCGGTGTCTCCGGCGACGTTTCACCCGACCCCTTTCACGCACCGCGCCGCAAGCCGCTGCCTATGCCGCCGCTACCGCCCAATCGCGAGTATGAAATCCTGCACCCCGCCGCCAAGCGTCTCGGCCTCCACCCGTTCGACATCCCCATGCTGCGCAACAGCATCCCTTACAATGGCCGGCCCGCCTGCATGCGTTGCCGCTGGTGCGTGGGATTTGCTTGCGAAGTAGACGCCAAATGCGGCACGCATAACACAGTAATCCCCAAAGCCCTCGCGACCAAAAATTGCGAGCTGCGCACAGAATGCGTGGTCCAGGAGATCCGCACCAACGATCACGGCCGCGCCACCGGAGTTGCCTACTTCGACCCCGATAACCACCTCCAGCAGCAGGATGCCGATCTGGTCGTCGTCTCCTGTGGTGCCATCGAATCGGCGCGGCTGCTGCTGAACTCGAAAAGTCGCCTGTTTCCCACAGGCCTCGGAAATCGCCACGATTGGGTCGGCCGTAACCTCCAAGGCCACACTTACACCGGCGCTTTCGGCCTGATGCCTGAACCCATCTTTGACGATCTCGGCCCCGGCGCGGGCATCGCCATCTGCGACTACAACCACGGAAACCCCGGCCTGGCCGGCGGCGCCATGCTCGCCAATGAATTCATCCGTCTGCCCTACCAATTCGTCAGCATGGTTCCCGCGGGCGTACCGCGTTGGGGCAAAGCGCACAAAGATTTCATGCGCACTGCCTATCAGCGCTCGATCGCGATCCAGGGACCCACGCAGGAGATGCCGGTCTTCGACTCCCGCGTCCAGGCTGATCCCGTGGTGAAAGATTTCTGGGGCATTCCCGTCGCGCGCCTCTCCGGCGGCAGGCATCCGCACACCATCGAAATCAGCACCGCGATGGCCGCCAAGGCCGAAGCGTGGCTCCGGGAAGCCGGCGCGATCCAAACCTGGCAGAGACTATCCGGTCCCGGACTGAGCGCGGGTCAGCATCAAGCCGGTACTTGCCGCATGGGTGACGATCCCGCAACCTCCGTGGTCAACCGCCATTGCCAGGTGCACGAGATTCCGAATCTTTTCGTCATCGATGCCAGCGTGCACGTGAGCAACGGCGGTTTCAATCCCGTGCTGACCATCATGGCCATCGCGTATTACGCGTCTGATCACCTGGTGCGGCGCTGGAAAGGCGGCGGGCTGGCCTGATGCGACGTTCCCGCTATCTCTGGCTGGCCGCGCCGTTGTTGCTTGCGCTCCTGCTGCTTCCCGCATCGAGCGTTTACTACCACTCGACCGCCGGAGAAGGCTGCGCGCGATGCCACGAAATCCGGGAAAGCTTCGACCTCTGGCGCGAGTCCACTCACCGCTCGGTCAGTTGTTCTCAGTGCCACGGAGATTCGCTCACCACGGATGCAGCGTTTCACCTCTCCAACGCACGCCGCCTGGTCAAGCACCTGCGCGGCGATGTTCCCGAGCAGATCCGCATCAAGGGCCTCGACATGGTGCGCATGCTGGATCGCTGCAAGGCCTGCCATCGCCAGGAGTTCGCCGATTGGCAGGCCGGACCGCACAGCTCCGCTTTCTCCAGGATCTTCCTGGATCAAAAACAAAATCACCAACGCCTCCTGATGGACGATTGCCTGCGTTGCCACGGTTCGTATTACGAAGGCGGCATCCGTCAACTGGTCGTGCCGCTCGATACCCGCGGCCCCTGGCGCCTCATCGACACCGCCTGGGCCAACGCTCCCGTTATCCCCTGCTTCGCTTGCCACCAGGTGCACCGACACGGCGAGCCGCTCGCCAAGCCTGCGCACGCCAGACCCCGCCCCGCCACCGGCGAAGAAATTTTGCGGCCGTCTCTGGCCCTGTTCGACCGCCGCGAGCTCGAGCACGTCCCCGCACTCGATCTGCCGCTTCCCGCCATGCAGGACGGCTCAAGAACTGTCCGAATGAGCCCCGACCCGCGTCAGGCGCTCTGCTACCAGTGCCACGCGCCGCTCGCTACCCGACAGGTCGGTTCCGGAGATGATCGAACCGGCACCGGTGTGCATGAAGGCATCAGTTGCCTCGCCTGCCATCAGAAACACATGCAGACCACGCGCGCTTCCTGTGCCACCTGCCACCCGCGCCTGTCCAATTGCGGCCTCGACGTCGAGAAGATGGATACGACCTTCCGCTCATCCACCAGCGAGCACAACATCCATTTCGTGAAGTGCGCCGACTGCCATACCAAAGGTGTGCCCAAGAGACCCGAGCGCCTTCATACCGACTGAAAGGAGAACGCCCATGACGTCATTCCGCGTCATTCACCTGATTCCGGTGCTGTTCGCCGCCGCCGCGGCCTGGGCGGCCGAAGACCTGAATGCCATCGTCCTTCCTGCGCCCGACACCGCCGGCGGCAAGCCCCTCATGCAGGTTCTGAAGAACCGGCAGTCCACACGCGAATTCAGCGCCGAGAAGCTGCCCCTCGCGACGCTATCCAATCTGCTCTGGGCGGCTTGGGGCATCAACCGCCCGGACTCCGGCAAGCGCACCGCTCCCTCCGCCTCGAACCATGAGGAGATCGATATCTACGTCGCCACCGCCGGCGGCTTATACGTCTACGAGGCGAAAGATCATCGCCTCCAGCCGGTTTTATCCGCCGACGTTCGCACGCAAACCGGAACGCAGGATTATGTCGGCATCGCGCCCCTGAATCTCATCTATGTCGCTGACTTCGCCAAGATGGGCTCGGAATCGCAGGAGGATAAGATCTTCTACTCGGCGTGTGACACCGGATTCATCGCGCAGAATGTTTATCTGTTCGCCGCTTCTGAAGGCCTCGCCACCGTGGTGCGCGGTTCCATTGATCGCGCCGCACTGGCCATAGCCATGCACTTGCGACCGGACCAGCACATCACCCTCGCGCAAACCGTGGGCCATCCCGCCAAGTGAGTCACTTCGCCTGGATCTTCTCCAGATATTTGGCAAGGTTGTACACGCGGATCTGCCCCAGATCCTGGTCCCACGCGATCTGCGAAAAAATCGGCCCCCACACCGGCATTTCGCGCGTTCCATGCCCGGCCGAAACCTGTTCTTTGCCGGCGATGATCTTCTGCACGCGCTCCGCCGGAAACCTTCCCCCGCTGCGCGCTGCCAGATGTGTCAAATCCGGGGGCGTCACTTTCAGCGCTTTCGCCATCGGCCCATCGCCCTTCCCCTCTTTGCCGTGACACACTGCGCAATATTCAGCGTACAATCCCGGCCCCTGGATCGAGTCAATCAGCCGCTCTGTTGCCGTCCCCGGCGCACCAGCCTGCTGCGCCCAACTTAAGCCGCAGACCAGAAATGATCCGCACACCATCAGACCGCCTACTGCTCCGCCCATGTTTGACTCCCGTTTCTATGACTCAAACAGCCACTGGCCATTCTTCTCCGGGTCCGCACCCAACAAGCCCGGGCCGATGACAGACATTCCCGTTCTGGCTCAACTGGTCCGCGAATGCGGGTGATGAGTCCTGTGCGGCAGAGGCGCAGCAACGCCCCACAGGAACAGGAACGTGCAGCACACTCCAATCGCCAAGTCCGTGCCTGCGCCGCTCCACTTTTCCGGCATCGGAGTCAGCGCCACCGCCAATGCTGCGCACACGCTCAGCGCATGCCAGTACCACCTTCGTGTTCCAAAATAATAAAGGAGCACAAACGGCAAAATGGCCGCGCATGCGTACGCGGCCATGACGATTCCGGAAGACATATCCGCCTCCTTCCGTTATCTCTGGGTCAGCTTTTCCTCACACTCCCCACGAGTAATCTTCCACCAACTCTGCGGACGTTCCCTGCCGCTCTCTCAGCCGCATCAGCTCCAGCCGGATCGCGTCAATCAATGCCCGCCAACTCGCCTCGATGACATTCTCCGAAACTCCCGCCGTCACCCAATGACTGTGCCCGCTCGCCCACTCGATCGCCACGCGCACCTTCGCCGCCGTCCCCTTGTTGGGCTCCAGTACCCGCACGCGGTAATCGATCAGCCGCACACCGGCGATCTCCGGATAGAACGGCGCCAACGCCGCGCGCAGGCACAGATCCAAAGCATGCAACGGCCCGTTGCCCTCGGCCGTTGCTGTGTAACTCGCGTTCTGTACCTCGACCGTCACCCTCGCCGCCGTCGTGGTGTTCGCCTTCGCAGCCATCCTGGTCGTCACTTCCAATCCGCCAACTTCGAAAAAGCGCAGACCCGGTTCGACAGCTTCCCGGGCTAGCAGTTCCAGTGTCCCGCCCGCCGTTTCGAGCTCGTAACCGTCCCGCTCCATCTCCTCCACACGATCCAGGAACTCGCGTTGCGCCTGCGCCGTCAAGACGTCTGCCAGCCGCGACAATCCCAGCAGGTGGAAAATGCTGCTGGTATCCGACAGATCATCCCACACCACCCTCGCGCGATTGCCCACATCCTCCGGGTGCGTACGTTCGTTCGTCACCGGATCCTTGAGCATCATGCCCACGGGAGAGCCTGCCTCCCGCAGGAAGGCGCTCTGTCCAACATAAGGCTGATCACTCCGCATCGGTAGATTGGCGCAATCCGCCACCAGCCGTGCCACGGCCGTCAGGTGGTGCAGATTCTCCCTCCCCACGGTCGTGTGCCCGAGCTTCAGCTCCAGATCCGGAACGAGCGAGCACAGGTTGGCATTCCCGCAGCGCTCTCCGTAGCCGTTCATGCTGCCTTGCACATGCGTGAAACCGCGATCGATCGCGGCCAGTGTGTTGGCTACCGCCAGATCGGCATCGTTGTGCGTCTGGATGCCCAGCACGCCGTCGAAGCGCTTGCGCACCTCTGCGCAGATCTCCGCCAGCAGCTCCGTCACCGTCTCTCCATTGCTGTCGCAAAGACACAGAATATCCGCACCCGCGCTCTTCGCGGTTTCGAGCACGCTCAACGCGAAGCCCGGGTTGGCGCGATACCCGTCGAAAAAATGCTCCGCGTCAAAAATGACTTCTCTGCCTTGGCTCTTCAGAAACCGGACCGTCTCCGCGATAGCGCGCAGGTTTTCCTTTTCGGTCATGCGGAGTACTTCAAATACGTGCAGGCTCCAGCAACTCGCGCCCAGTGAGATTGTGGGCGTTCCCGCCGCCACCAGACACCGAATGCCTGAGTCCGCCTCCACACCCACACCCGCACTCCGTACGGCGCCGAAAGCCGTCAGATGCGCATGCCGGAATGGCAAGCCGCGGGCGCGATGAAAGAACTGCTCGTCCCTTGTGCCGGGCGAAGCCCAGCCGCCTTCGATGTAATCAATTCCCAGCTCGTCCAGCTTCTGGGCGATGAGCAGCTTTTCCTCGATGTGGAACGATGCGCCGCCCATAGCTCCGGCCCGGAGAGTCGTGTCCAGCGTAAAGATCCTCATGGCGCAACCTCCGTCTAAGCAGCTTTGCCGACGATCGCCGGATGGTACACACGCATTAACCAGTGCTGGTAGTGCGCCAGATACCCGCGTGTGGCTTCGTAGTAAAGGCGCCGCAGTTGCCGGGCCACCGGCCCAATGACTCCCGATTTCACCGGGCGATGGTCTACCTCCACCACCGGCGCTACCTCAACCGCGGTGCCGGTAAAGAAGACCTCGTCGCAAACGTAAAGTTCGCTCCGGTCCACCGGACGTTCCGTCACTTCCATGTTCAGCTCGCGCCGCGCCAGCTCCATCACGCAATCCCGCGTAATTCCTTCGAGGATGTTTTCCGTGCCCGGCGGCGTGACCAGCTTGCCGTTCTTGACCAGAAAAATGTTGCACGTCGCTCCTTCCGCCACGTGGCCGCTCTCGTTCAGAAAAATCGCTTCATCGAAGCCGTTGCGCCGCGCTTCATCGCTCGCCAGCGCGCTGTTCACGTATGCGCCGCAGATTTTCGCCCGCCCGGGAATCGCGTTGTCTTCCAGCCGCCGCCACGAAACCACCCCCGCGTGCAATCCCTCACGGCTGTCCAGGTAGTCGCCGAACGGCACTACCATCACCGCGAACGCGTCCCGGTCATCTGGAATCACCCCGATCCGCTGCGCCGCCTTGTACGCCAGCGGCCGCACATACACGTTCGTCCGGAACCGGTTCCGCCGGATCAGCTCGGCCGTCACTTCACTCAGTTCCGCCGCCGTCAGGGGCACATCCAGGCGAAGGATGCCGCAGTTGGTCTTCCAGCGCACAAAATGGTCTTCCGGCCGTACCAGGAAAAGCTCGTGCTGTTTCTCGTCCCAATACCCCCGCACCCCGTCAAAAACTCCCGTGCCGTAGTTCAGCGCGTGCGTCAGAATGCTCACCCGCGCCTCGGCCAGAGGGACGTATTGATTCCCGAAAAACACCACTATGTTTTCGTTCACCTCAGCTTGCATGAAAACCTCCCCTCCGGGCCACTTCCCGCCCGCGTCCCAGCGCCTGGCGATCGATCTCCAGCCAGCGTTGGCTCTTCACCAGCCTCTCGAGCGCCGTTCGGATCGAGTCGCCGGATAGCATCCCCGTCGCTTCGAGCAGCGCTCCCAGCATCACCATGTTGCCCGCGCGCGAGTCACCCAGCTCATCCGCTAATTGCGTGAAGTTCTCCGAAATGGTGTGGACGTCCGCTCTCGCGCAGCCGTCGGGCAAAGCCGCGCCGTTGTAGAGCACCCAGCCGCCCGCCTCCACGCTCGTCAGGAATTTATCGAGCGACGGCTCATTCAGTGCCAGCAGAGCGTTCGGTCGCGACACCAGTGGCGAATCGATCGGCCGGCTCGCCAGCCGCACATGGCAGTTCGACGTGCCCGAGCGCATCTCCGGCCCATACGACGGCAGCCACGACACCTCCAGCCCGGCGTCGAGGCCCGCCTCCGCCAGCACTTCGCCCAACATCAGTACACCCTGGCCCCCGAATCCCGCGATCTTCACCCGCAGATCCACCTGGATTGTGGATCTCTGCGATTCTGCCTTGGTGCGCGGAAGCCCGTTCGCTACGCTCAGTATCCTGGGAATTTCCGCGATCGGCGGCGGCGCCGGAGGACGAGGCCGCGCCGCCGCCTCTTTGGTTCGATCGCGGAAAACTCCCAGCGGAAACGTCTTGGGCATTTCCTCCCGCACACGCCGCTGTGCATCCACGGGGTCCAGTTTCCAAATCGTGGGGCAGGGCGAAAGCACTTCCACCAGCGAAAAACCCAGCCCGCGCACCTGGTTCTCGATCGCCCGCCGTACTGCGCGGCCGGCCTGCATGATCTGTTTGTTGTTCCCGAGGCCCACCCGCTCGATGTAAACCGGCGCTTCGAGCGATGCCAGCAGTTCCGCCACCTTCAGCGGGTAACCTTCGTTCCACTCGCTCCGGCCGAAAGGTGTTGTGGTGGTCTTTTGCCCCAGCAGCGTCGTGGGCGCCACCTGGCCGCCCGTCATCCCGTAGATCGCGTTATTGATGAAGATGACGGTGATGCCTTCGCCCCGATTCGCGGCGTGGAGAATCTCGGCGGAGCCGATGGCCGCCAGATCCCCGTCTCCCTGGTAACTCAATACAATGCTGTCCGGCCGCGCGCGTTTCACCGCTGTCGCCACCGCGGCTGCGCGTCCATGCGCCGATTGAATGTTGCCGGTGTCGAAATAGTAGTAGGCGAACACCGAGCAGCCCACCGGCGTGATCAGAATGGTCCGGTCCTGTATCCCCAGCTCATCAATCGCGTTCGCGATCAGCTTATGTACGATACCGTGGCCGCAACCCGGGCAATAGTGCGTCTGGTGCTGCAGCTCGGCCTTGCGCTCGTACGCCTCGAAAAAGCTCTTGGACTTTTCGTACGCAACGGTATAGCTAGCCATGAACCAGCTCCTCCCGCTCGGCGAGCGGCCTCGCCTTGCCCCACAGAACGGCAAGCACTTCTTCGGCGGAAGGAACATTTCCTCCCACGCGGGTGTACAACTCCACCGGCGTCCGCCCTTCCACGGCGAGCCGCACGTCCTCCCACAACTGCCCGTTGCTCAGTTCCACCACCAGGAACATGCGCGCGCGCCGGCTAAGCCGCTGCAATTCGCCGCTCGGAAACGGATAAAGCGTGATGGGCCGCAACAGTCCCACGGCCAACCCGCATGCCCGCGCCTGCTCCACCACGGCTTTTAGCACGCGCGCCACAATCCCGTAACCCACCAGCACGATTTCGGCGTCTTCGGTTCGCCACGCTTCCGCGCGCACTTCGCGCTCTTCCGCCTGTCGGTATTTCGCATCGAGTTTGCGCACGTGCGCCTCGAGGCCGTCCGGCTCGAGATAAATCGAAGTGATCAGATTCCGCCGCGCTTCGGCGGTACCCTGCACCGCCCAGCCTGGCGCCGGCCGCGGCGCACTGGCCGGCGGGAACTCCACCGGCTCCATCATCTGCCCGATGTATCCGTCCGCCAGCACAACCACGGGGTTGCGATATTCATCGGCCAAATCGAACGCCAGCGCCGTCAGTCCAGCCATTTCCTGCACCGAATCGGGCGCGAGCACGATGGTGCGGTAGTTTCCGTGTCCGCCGCCCTTCACTACCTGGTGGTAATCGCCTTGCTCGGGTGCGATGTTGCCCAATCCCGGCCCGCCCCGCATAATGTCGGCGATGACGCACGGCAGCTCCGCTCCCGCCAGGTAACTGATCCCTTCCTGCATGAGGCTGATTCCGGGCCCACTCGAGGCCGTCATGCATCGAACGCCCGCTGCCGCCGCACCATAGAGCATATTAATCGCGGCCACTTCGCTTTCTGCTTGCAGAAACACTCCGCCCGCTTGCGGCATGTAGAGCGCCGCCGCCTCCGCGATCTCACTGGCCGGCGTGATCGGGTAGCCGTAAAACGTGCGGCAGCCGGCGAGGATTGCGCTCTTGACGATGGCCTCATTTCCCTTGGTGAGTTGCTTACGCATAGAGCGTCTCCGCCTCGAGCGCGGTTGCGCGCAAAACGATAATCGCTCCGGGCTCCGGACACACAAAAAAGCAGATGCCGCAGCCCGTGCACCCGTGGGTGAAGCAAGTCACCGGATGATAGCCGTAGCGGTTGAGATGTCCGGCCAGGCGCAACACTTTGGGTGGACAGGCTTCCACACACAGCCCGCAGCCCTTGCATTCCTCGGAGTTGAGTTCGACCCGTCCCCGGTCGGGTTTCGAACGGTCATGCGACATCGGACCTCCTAAGCGACCAAAGCTGGTCTGGCTTCGAGATAACGTGCGCGAGCGGCGAACTCGTAAAGTCCGTCGCGAAACTTGGGATCGGCGATGGCGATCAGCGCTTCCGCGCGCTGCCGCAGCGTCTTGCCGTGCAAATAGGCAATGCCATGCTCGGTGACCACGTAGTGCACATCGGCGCGGCTGGTCACGACTCCGGCGCCGGGGTCGAGCACCGGCGCGATGCGTGAAATCTTGCCGTCCTTGCAGGTGGACGGCAGTGCAATGATGGGCTTTCCGCCCTTGGAGCGCGCTGCGCCGCGCACGAAATCCGTTTGCCCGCCGAATCCGCTGTAGGGTTGGGTGCCGATTGAATCGGCGCACACCTGCCCGGTCAAGTCGATCTGAATCGCCGAATTAATTGCGACCATTTTTTCGTTTTGCGCAATAACAAAAGGATCGTTGGTGTAGGACGTGGGGTGGAATTCGAAAATCGGATTTTCGTGGACGAACTGGAACAACTTCTTGGTCCCCAGCACGAAACCCGCGACCACCTTGCCGCGGTGTATGGTTTTCCGCTCCCCCGTAATCACGCCGGCTTCGATCAGCGGGATCATGCCGTCGGTGCACATTTCGCTATGGATTCCCAAGTCCTTTCGGTCGCGCAGACAGGACAAAACCGCGTCGGGAATGCCGCCGATACCGATTTGCAGGGTGGCACCGTTGGGAACGAGGGATGCGACGTTTTCCGCGATCCGGCGATGCAACGGGCTGAAGGGATGGCTTTGCAGTTCGGACAGCGGGTGCGAAGTCTCGACGATCGCCGATATCTTGCTGATGTGCAAGAACGTATCGCCGAGAGTGCGCGGCATTTCCTGATTCACTTCGGCGATGACGAAGCGTGCGCAGCGCGCCGCCGTCAGCGTGCAATCAATTCCAACCCCTAGACTTACGTAGCCGTGTTCATCCGGCGGGGAGACCTGGATAAAGGCTACATCGAGGGGCATCGCGCCTGACGAGAACAACTCCTCGATCTCGTGAAGAAAAATCGGGGTGTAGTCGGCGCGGCCCTCGGCGATCGCCGTCCGAACGTTTCCGCCCAGAAACAAACCGTTGTGGCGGAAGTGGCCTTCGTACTCCTCGCGGGTGTAATCCGCGGTGCCGAGCGTCAGCATGTGGTTAATTTCCACATTGCGCAGCTCGCGTGCGCGTTTCACCAGAGCCTGCACCAGGAGTTCGGGGGTCGCGCAGCCTTCGTGAATCCAAACCCGGTCGCCGGACCGGACGGCCTCGACTGCCCGTTCGGCGGTAGTGACCTTTTTCTGGTACTCGAACAGCCAACTTGTGACAGTCCTGGCCATGGCCTCGCCAAAGGCGGCGGATGCAGGTAGGCTACCAGGACCCGATTTGCCCACTATCTACTTGATTTTTATAGGAATAGCCAGATTGCCGAGGGAAGCACAGAGCGAAATAACCCACCTAATTGTGGTGTATTACGCTACGGGTACCCCCTGAAGCCGCAATTCCGCCAAATCCACCCAAGTGCAGTCGGCCTTAGATTGCACAAAAAAGGCCCGCTCCGCACGGATGCGCCGGGAATGGGGAAAGGCGGACCAGCGTTTCCGGGCGAGTTCGAAGAGCGGCTGTACCTGCTCGGGCCGCAGGTCTTGGGCCAGGGTGATGTGGGGTTGATAAGGATACTGTTCGTCGCAGGCGAGGGGGCCCGTATTCAACGTGCGGTATAGCTCCCGCAGTTCCCGCTCACCTTCTCGAATCCGAATATAGATGACGTCAGTCGGCCGGAAAATGTCGACGGACGCCGCCGAGATATCAAAGGGAGCGAATCCGGAGACGATGGAGCGCGCGTTGTCAGCGGCAGCATCGACGCTGATGGATAGGGCGCGCGGCGGAAGGATGGTCACGTGTGCTCGGGGTAGGCAGCCGGGCGTCAATTCTCTGCGCAGGTCGTCCAGAAACCGGGCCAGAGGATCTGGGATGTATACCACGAGGGCGAAGAGGTTAATGCGCTCTGCCCCATCTGTACAACCAGCCATGGGTTTATCTATAGTACCGTTTATGGCCGGGGACACACTAGACCTCCTGGTATACTAGAAGGTTCACCCCACCTCAAAGATTCAACCAGTAGGGTCGCTCGTGGAAGAAGCCATCGAGATCCGCGGTGCGCGGGTTCACAATCTCAAGAATATTTCGCTGGGAATCCCGCACAACCAACTGACGGTGATTACGGGGGTCTCGGGTTCGGGCAAGTCCTCGCTGGCTTTCGACACCATCTACGCCGAGGGGCAACGGCGGTATGTGGAGTCGCTTTCGGCGTACGCGCGGCAGTTTCTGGAGCGCATGGAGAAGCCGGAAGTGGACGAGATCGACGGGATCGCGCCGGCGATTGCGATTCGCCAGAAGAACACCAGCCGGAATCCGCGCTCGACGGTGGCCACTTCGACCGAGTGCTACGACTTCCTGCGTTTGCTGTTCGCGCGTGTGGGCCGGACATTTTGTCCGCAGTGCGGACGGCGAGTGGAGAGGGACACGGTCGACCAAGTTGCAGCGCAGATGCTCGCGCAACCCACGGGTTCGCGCTGGTATGCGTTGTTCCCGGTGACCCAGGCGGAAAAACCGGACACGCAGAAGCTGCGCGATCATCTTTTTGAACTGCGCAAGAAGGGTTTCAACCGGCTGTTTCAGGAAGGGAAGACATTCGAGTTTTCGACGCCCGAGTCGCTCCTCGATATCGACTTTGCGAAGCCGCTTCATGTGCTGGCGGACCGGATTGCAATGGCGGCGGATCTGCATCAGCGGATCGTGGACACCACGGAAACCAGCTATCGCGAAGCCGGCGAAGTCATTTTCCAGAATGCCGCGGCCGGCGAACGGCTGCGTTTCAGCGAAAAATTCGGCTGCAAGCATTGCAGCCGCGAATTCACCGAGCCGGAACCGGCGCTGTTCAGTTTCAACAGTCCGGCCGGCGCCTGCCCGCGCTGCCAGGGCTTCGGGAACACGATCGACTATGACATGGATCTGGCG
>JASHOO010000331.1 GCA_030041035.1 Bryobacteraceae bacterium
GCACGATCTGTGCGACCTCCCAGGTTAAAAAGTAGTTCCGGTTGAGCTCGGAGGCCTGAAAGCGCAAGAAATCGCGCGCCGCGTCGTGGCCGCCGATCGCCTGAATGCGCTGCGCCACGGGAGCGGGGGGCGAGGCCAGCAGGCGGTCGACGGAGTGAAAGTTCTGGGTGGCCACGGTGTCCATAAACACGCAGCCCGCGAGCCAGGAGCCCAGCAGCAGGGTGGAGATGCGAACGAGATCCATCCGTTGAGTATTCTACTTCAGCCGCGCAGGCTTCAGGGTCCAGGCTTGCAGACGGGCCATGTCCAATAATTGGGGAGCGCTGAAGCCCTCGGGATGAATCGGCCAATCAAAAGTACGCGTGGCATCGGTGGCGATGTACTTCTGCATCTCCGGATTTCCCTTGCGCACGGCGACGGCCGGTGAGGTGCCGTCATCGGCGGCCAGGGTCGCGGCGAAGTCGGCCAGGGCGAGTTTGCGCGAGCCGACCCAGACGTCGGCGGGCAGGCGGTGGCTGGAGCGAATGAAGCCCGCGGCGTCGGTTTTCGCGTGTTCAAAGGCGGCGCGGGGGATTTCCGTCTCGTGGAGGGTGGTTTCGCCGGGCGCCGCGGGGCCTTCCACCGTGACAGGGTCCATGCCGAGGAGGGCCTGCAACATGTCCGCGGCGGAAAACACGCCGGCATCTGTCACCAGGAATGTCTGGCGCTCGGCCATATGGCGAGCGATCTGCGCGCGGTCGGTGACACGCACGGCGGCGCTCTCATAGAGCAGCGGCAGTTGCCGCGCGGTCACGAAGTGAACGCTGGCGCGGGCCTTGGCATGCTCGACGTAGCGCACCAGAATCCGGTAGCAGCGCTCGGATTCTTCGGCGCTACGGCGCGGCGGATTCTTCCATTGGCTGCGCTCGGGGTTGGCTCCTTTGGCGAAGTTGAGGTCCCAGAACGCGGAGGTGACGAATTCGGTGGGGTGGAAATAGGTGCTGATGACGCCGCCGCCGCGGGCTTCGAGCTCATCAGCCGCGCGGTCGAACTTCGCGAAGGTCTCGGCGAGGCGGCTCTCGTCATCGAGCGAGGGGCGGATGAGATTTCGCCCCATGTGAAACACGTTGAGCATGCCGCCGAACCAGAACGGCTGGTCATCCAGGCCCACCTGCTCGGCTTCGTCGAGGTAAACCGGGATTCCCATGCGCAGGAGCGCGCGGTAGGTTTGCGGCGCCCAGGAGCTTCCCGGCTGGCCGTAGCAGCTGGGAGTGACGCCGAAGATGCGCTGGATATCGGCGACGCCGGGCCGCTCGCGCCGCTCAAACTCGGCCGCGCCATCGAGCCAGCCCATGTCGCGCAAATAGAGGGCGGGAGTGGGCTGGATGCTGTGGAAGTTCGAGTGGTAGCCGATATCGTGGCGGCTGAGGGCGCGGATGACGTCGCGGCGGTCGCGCGCTTCGAGCACGCGCGCCTTTTCGCCGACGACTTTGAAAGTGGCGCGCACGCCGAGCTTTTCGAGTTCCATGGCAATGCGCAGAGCGGCGTCATCGGCAGCGGGCTCGATGTAGTCTTCGGTATCGAACCAGAGGACGACGTAGACCGGGCCTTTGGCGGCGAGCGTGGCGGCGAGGAGCAGGAGGGCGAAAAGCAGGCGCAAGAGGAGGTTGCGGCCAAGTGTCCGGAAATGGGAATGGGTTTGTTTTGAGAATTTCACTTTTCTGAGCGCAAATGGTTTTGTCACATCGAGATGCATGGCTTCGTCCAATAGGTATACCATGGCGGGTCAGAAAAGGACCGGGCGTGCCCCCACGCTGTCACCGCTCGATCCCAAACATGGCCCGGTATTTGGCCGGAAGGCGCACCGGTTCCATCTGGCGGTTGCAGAAGATGTGGCGGGTGGAGCCAGTGGCGAGGCGGCGACTGCCGTCCGCCAAAGACATTTCGTAGTGGAATTCGACGGCGCGGGAGTGGGCATCGGCAACACTGGTTTCCACGATGACTTCGTCGTCGAAGCGGGCGGGATAGCGGTAGCGGCAGTGGGCCTCGACCACGGCCAGGAGCACGCCATCCTCCTGCTCCATGTCCCGATAGTTGAACCCGAGCGTCTTGCAGAGTTCCACGCGCGCGACCTCCATCCAGACGAGGTAATTGGCGTAATAGACGACGCCCATCTGGTCGGTTTCGGCGTAGCGGACGCGGAGGCGCGTGTGGTGCGGAGGCATCGCGCGATTATAGAACGCAACCGGTTTGGGCCCGCAACCGTCTGCTAAACTGGCAAGTGGAAATGCGCGTCAAGGTGTTGTTTTTCGGGGTGTTAAAGGATATTGTGGGCGCGTCCGAAGAGCAGCTGACCTTATCCGACGGCGCCCGATTGGGCACCGTTTTCGAGCATTACGCGGGGCGTTTTCCGCGGCTGGGGCAGATGTCATCGAGCATCGTTCTGGCGCGCAATCACGAATTTTCGGAGGCCTCGGCGGGGGTGAGCGATGGGGACGAAGTCGCGTTCCTGCCTCCGGTGAGCGGCGGGACGACGGCGGCGCTCCAATATACGCATGAAATCGAGGACGAGGCCGGGAACTTCTTCGCGCTGACCCGGCAGGCGATCGATACGCGGGCGCTCGCGGCGCGGATGGCGCGCGGTGAAGACGGCGCGGTGGTGAATTTCGAAGGCATCGTGCGCAACAACAGCAAAGGGCGGAAGACGGTCTATCTGGAATACGAATGCTACGAGCCGATGGCCATCAAGACGCTGGCCGCGATCGGGCGCGAGATTGCGGCGGCGCATGCGATTGGGAGGATTGCGATGGTTCACCGGCTGGGGCGCATGGAAATCGGTGAAACCAGCGTGGCCGTGATTGTGACCGCGCCCCATCGCAAGCCCGCGTTTGACGCGGCCCTCGAGGGCATCAATCGTCTCAAGCGTCTGGTCCCCATTTGGAAGAAGGAACACTTCGTGGACGGAGAGGTCTGGGTGGAAGGGGAGTGGGACCGCAATGCGCCGGTTGCGTCGAATCCTTAGCGGCGGCGGGATGGCCGGCGTGCTGGCGCTGGCGGCGTGGGCCCAGCCGGCCGCGGATATTCGCGTCAACGTCAACCTGGTGCGGGTGCTGGTGACGGTGAAGGACCCTTCGGGGCAGCTCGTCGGATCGCTTCCCAAAGACGACTTTTCGGTGTTGGACAACAACGTGCCGCAGGAGATTTCGGTTTTCGAGCGGCGCACGGAGCAGCCGCTCTCCATTGCACTGCTGATCGACACGAGCGGCTCGACGGCGAAGGATCTGAAATACGAGGTGGATTCGATCACACGCTTCCTGCACGCGCT
>JASHOO010000332.1 GCA_030041035.1 Bryobacteraceae bacterium
TCAGCTTGTCGGCAGCCGCTTGCAGCGCCTTCGGGTTGGCGGTGGCGAGAAACGCATTGTCGTCTTTGCGAAACGCTACTCCCTGGCGGCGGAGTTCGATCTCCATGAAGTTGTGCCCGTTCAAGTAATACGTTGTCTGAAAGGGAAGGTACGTGCCGACGCACATGGCCAGCGGACCGATCACCGGATCACGGAGGTAGAAGTAGTAATGCAGGAAGCGGGAGCGGACGCGCTGGATAATGCGGTAGTTCGGGTCATCGGTGGGAAACCGCGGCATCTGCGAACGAAACGTGCTGCCCATCTCCATGCTGGTGAAGATGCAGTAGACCCCGTGTTGATTCCGGCGCTCCATGCGCTGCAGATGCGGGCGGACACAGTCCTCCTTGCTCACGCCTTTTTCGGCCTTCATGACGGGGATCTTGTGGTTGCGCGCATAGCCTTCTACCCATCCCCGATATGCAGGGGTGCGCTTCGCCAGGATTTGCGGAGTGATCGGGTACAGTCCCTGCACGTCGCGAAAGAAATGCACGATATGCTCGGGCCGGGTGAGCAGCGGCAGGTATCCCTGGATGACGATTCGGTCGAAACAGTGATATACAAAAACCAGAAAGCGTTCAAAGAGCTTCGCAAAGGTTTCCATCGGTCGCCTCCGTCAGATGCTTGGTCGCTCAACCAAAATCATCTGTCCTGGCGACCGGTGGAATCAACCAACTGAACTTGTGGGTTCCAGATCCCATCTCCCTGGGATTTCAAGGGGTGTTGTCCGAAGTGATGTTGATGTACTTGCTGAATGAAAGGAATCAGCTCGGGTAATGACTCGCTCACCCGATAGCCTGGTCCCCTCCGGTTCGGGGCAACCTGAGTCGGAGAAGCGGGATGACAAAGCTCTCACTTGTTGGCAGGAGGGCAAGGCGAATTTGCGGGCCGCAACAGAAGTAAACGCCGGTACAGCATCGTCAAATCCACCAGCAATCACGCCAATTCAGCTGGACTTTTTCCCGGGGCAAACCTGTCCCTTGGAGGTGAAGCCTGCCACGGACCGGAAGGCAGCGAGAGTGAATCCGGACCGCCGGGACGGTGTAGAGGGCGGCAGCACGCAAAGACAGCGCATCAGCACAACCGGAGAGACCCTGTTCGGTCCGGCAGAGGCGACTTTGTCCGGTAGGGAAGCGTATAAGGGCGAAACCCGAAAGCGCAGCAACAACGCCGAGCAGGGAGTCGGTGGTGGCCGTAGTACTGATGAATCTCGGGAAAACCGAGAGGAGGGAAGGGCCGCTACTTCCAGCATTCGTCCAAAGTGGGGAAAGGCAGCCGGACTGCTCCCGCAAGGGAAGGCTTCATCCCGGCCCAATCAAGCTAAGCGCAAAGCGCCCGCGAGATTAGACCATGCCCGCAAACTACAGAGGACGCTATACCGAGTGGCCAAGCAACAACCGGAAAGGAGGTTCACGCTTCTCTACGATAAGGTCTGTCGGCAGGACATCCTGCAGGAGGCCTGGCAACGGGTGAAGTCCAATAAGGGCGCAGCGGGTGTGGATGAAGTGGACATCGACGCAATACGGGAATATGGCGAAGCGCGATTCCTGGGCGAGATCGAACAGGAACTTCGCGACGGCACCTACCGGGTTTCGTTGGTCCGCCGGGTTCACATTCCGAAAACCGGACAGCCGGGAAAAACGCGCCCGTTGGGAATACCGACGGTGATTTCATAAAGCACCTTCCTCCAATTGCGCTGACGATGTCAGCTGAATCCTGCAGGATCTGCGCACCCAGTCCCGGAGCTTCTGTTCGTCTGTTGGGTTGAGTGTAATCCAGTACGGAGATCCGGCATTAAGCCGGCGCGCCTGGATGATACCGCGATCGATCCAGTAGTAAACCACGTTGGGGCTGACTCGGAAACGCTCCGCGACTTGTTGAACGGTCAGTTCCTCCGGCCGTATGAGCCTGGCCCTGGGTATCTGGTAGCGGTAACGGATCCACTTGATCATGGAACCAGTGAAGGGCTTACCCAAGGCGCTGACCTGCCGTTCTTGATCGAGGCGATCGGCGATCTCCTGGTCGGGCAAGCTTTGGGCGAGATGCCGAACGCGGTCCACCACCGTGGCGGGATAGCGCACGCGATCGGCTATATTGGGCCGGAGTTGTACGCGAATGTCACTGCAGGCGCCGCCCTGCCAGCGGATGTGAGCCAGAAGTTGCTTCGGATGAAGCGGCTTCTCAACCGTAATATCCTTAATGAGCAGGCGCAACATCCGCTTGCGGTCTTTGGCTTGTGTGGTAGGAGCATGCCATAGCCGCGGCAAGTCCCTGGCGAGCGCGAGTACTTTCGCCTTCTGCTCGGCAGTAGCGACGCGAGCCTGTTGATGCAGAAACTCCGCAGCTTGTTGTTTGAGCTCCTCCACTTGCCGCAGCGCGTCGTTCCAGCGCCGTTCCAGTGTGCTGGCCACCAGACGTTGGGAAGGATCGACCTCTTGATAGCGCCGCTCGGCGAGTGCAGCTTCATACTCGGCACGTTCGAGTCGCATCTGCCATTGACGCGAGATGTTCCGATCGCGGGACTCCAGCTCCTGCAGCGCCGCCAAGGCGAGCTCGATCTCGGCCGGCTGCAGTGCCTGCAGGACTTCCTCCGCGATAGCGGCATCCAGCAGATCACAACGAAAGCTCATACAATCCTGACGCGCCTCACCGTCCCGACGTAGTCGGTTGCATAGGTAGCAAGGGTAGATGCCGCCATTGCCGGTATAGCGCACCGTAAGGGCGTGGCCGCAGGTACCGCACATCAACAGCCCCTGTAATAGAGCCAGGCCCTCGCGGGCTGGGCCGGCCAGTAGGGTCCCCTCGCCATTGGTGCGGTTCTTCGCCAAGCGCTCCTGGTTCTTAAAGAACCCTTCCAAAGTGATATACCCCTCGTGGTGTTCTTTCAGGCTGACACGCCAGTCCGCCATGGCGACCGCATGGATCCGTTTCTGCACCCCGCCCTCTGGGCTGATCTGACGGCGATACTGATAACGGCCAAAGACGTACATCCCTGCATAGGAGGGATTCTTGAGCATGCTCAGCACACGACTGTGCGTGAGTCGCCCCCAAATAATCTTGCCATCCCAAGCCCCGCCATAAGACCGCTTGGGGAAGCATAACCCGCTTTCCGCGAATCGTTGCATCACCCCAAAAGCGCTGCCCGTTTCGCGAAAGAGACGAAACACCGTCGCCACGGCGCCCCGCACTTCTTCGTCCGGGTCCAGGGTGATGCGGCCTTGTTCGTCGTAGCATAAGCCGACCGGAACGGGGAAACGCAATTCACCTTTCTTGGCTTTGTTGAGCTTACCGCCCTGGAGGCGGGCGTGCAAAAAATGAAGTTCGGCCTGGGCCATTGCGCCCTTCAATCCCAACAACAATCCGTCGTTGAAATCCGCCGGATCGTAGCAACCATCTTCGTCGATCACCAGAGTTTCGGTGAGCGCGCACAACTCCAGCAGTCGATGCCAATCCAGATTCGACCGCGCCAGTCGCGAGACCTCCAGCGCAAACACCGCCCCCACTTGCCCAAGCGAGACCTCCGCCACCAAGGTCTTGAAATCCTCCCGCCCCGCCATTTCGGTACCCGTCTTCCCCAGGTCCCGATCCAGCGTGTGGATCAGGGATTCGCTCCAACCCAGTTCCACCGCCTTCTCTCGCAATGCATACTGGCGTTCGGTGCTCTCCTGATGGTGGCGGACTTGGCTCG
>JASHOO010000333.1 GCA_030041035.1 Bryobacteraceae bacterium
CGTCACCCTCTGGCTTCCGTCGCTGATGCTGATGATCACCCTCATCATGCGCTTTCTGCTGACGCCCGAAATCATCCGCCTCGGCCGCGCCATGGACTTCGCCGCCGACCTGTCCACCGCCGCAAACACGCGCTTCTGGGTCTTTCACGGGGTCTACTCCGCGCTCGAGCTCATCAAGCTCGGATGGGGAGTCGCGCTGGCCATATGGCTCCTGATCCCGAGAAAGAACCAGCCGCCCAAAGAAGCGGAAACCTCAGCCGCGGACCCGGCCAAACCCGCCTGAGTTCCCATACCGGGGGTGATCACGAAGGTGCCAGGTTTCAGGTATCAGGTTCCAGCAGACTCCTCAGCCTGAAACCTGGCACCTGACACCTCGGAGAGTTGCCACCGCTAGATAATGCCACGCGCCTTCAGCGCTTCGTCCACCAGGGCGATCAGCTCGGCGCGCGTCATACCCAGCCGCTCGCTGCGGCGGTCGAGATCCTCGGCCGCGACCGGCGGCTCCGGCGTCGCGCCGTTGCGGCGATCGCAGCCGTAGCGCGCGCGCGAGTCGAGCAGCTTATCGACCTCGATCTTGGGCAGCACCCTGGGGCCGCCCAGCAGCTCGGCCACGAAGGCAATGCGCGCGAAGTGTTCCACCGTCTCCATGTTGAAGAACGCCCGGTAGACATCTTCCCCGTAGCTCACCACGCCATGGTTGCCCATCATGATGGCGTTGTATTTGGGGATGTACGGCAGCATGGGCTCGGTGAGCGCCGGCGTTCCCGGCAGACCGTATTCGGCCAGGGGAACAAAACCGAGCGTGATGATCACCTCCGGCAGAAGGGCCTGGTCCAGCGGACGGCCGGCCGTGGCGAATCCCGTGGCCACCGGCGGATGCGCGTGCAGCACACTGTGCACGTCCGGCCGCAGGTTGTAGATCGTGCAGTGCATCAAAATCTCGGAAGTGCACTCGCGATGGCCCTCGATCTTGGCGCCGCACTTGTCGACGATGATCAGATCGTCCACCTGCATCATGCCCTTGCTGATACGGGTGGGTGTGGCCAGGATGCGGTTTTCGTCGAGACGAATCGAGATATTGCCGTCGTTGGACGCCACCCAGCCCTTCTGGTAAACCAGGCGCCCAATGTCAACAATGTCCTCGCGGAGCTCCCGCTCGCTCTTCGGCATCCGGATACCAAATTGTACCAAGACCGCCTGATGCGTGACAGTACAATGGTTCCTGCATGGATAAGCGCCGTATGTGCCCGCACTGCCGGGCATTCATCACGACCGACGACCGCGTCTGCCCGTACTGCAACGAGAAGGTGGGGCCGCGAGCCATCGACCGGCATGAGCCCGGCGCGATTCTCGGCCTCATCCCGCACGCCCGCTACACCACCATCATCATTCTGGTGATCAACTTCGGCATGTACCTGGCGACTTTGGCGCTCAGCGGCGGCGACGACGCCGCGTTCAACCAGGCCCTCAACGCGCTCGGTGCCAAAAACGGGTTCCTGATTCTCCGCTACCACCAGTGGTGGCGCCTCGTGACCGCGGGCTTTCTGCACGGCGGGCTCACCCACATCCTCATGAATTCCTGGGTGCTGTTCGATCTGGGAGCGCAGGTCGAAGAAGTGTACGGCACCAACCGCATGATCGTGTTCTATTTCGTCTCAACCGTCTGCGGTTTCTATGCCAGCACGCTCTGGAATCCCCTGGTGCCGTCAGTGGGAGCCTCGGCCGGAATATTCGGATTGATCGGCGCCATGATTGCGCTGGGCGTGCGCCACCGCAGCGCGCTCGGCGATCACATCCGCGCACTCTACACGCGCTGGGCGATTTACGGCCTCATATTCGGCCTACTGCCTTTCTTCCGCATCGACAATGCCGCTCACCTCGGCGGGCTGGCGGCGGGTTTCTGCACAGGTTACGTTGCCGGACTGCCGCGCATTGCTTCCGGCGTTAACGAAACGCTATGGCGAATACTATCCTTTGTTTGCTTGGGCATTACGGCTCTCTGTTTCTTGGAAATGTACTTGTGGTTTTCCGCGCAGCGATAGTAGAATCAGGGACGTGAGACTCCGCACGCTGTTCCTCATGGTTCTGCTGATCGGCTTGGGCGGTCTGCAATTGGCCCCGGCGCGGGATCCCCGTGTGCAGCCCATGAAGGTGAACCGCGGGAACCTCAAGCCGGCCCAGAGATATCGCACCGCGAAAACGTCCAAGAAGGTCAAGTACAAAAAATTCAAAGCCAAAAAGTTCAAGATGAAGAAGTTTAAGCAGCACAAGAACCGCGCCTAGCTCCGGCGAATCGCGGTCTAAGGTTGCGAAAAACCCTCACTCAATCCACTATATTTTCGTGAAAATCAAAGCGCTGCTGATCGCTCTGTTATTGGGCGCGAGCAGCTTAGTTCCGGTACACGCGGCAACTCATAAAAAAGGGACCACTTCGGCGGCTCATCACGGCAAGACCAAGCGCGTCAAGCACGGCAAGAAGCGCCACTCCAGCAAAACCAGAAAGAGCTAACGAGCCCGTGCGGTTGGGGGTTCGCTGGGCCGAGGCCCAGTGACCGCCCAGCCCCGGTTCATTTCACCAGCGCGGGAACGCCCGTCAAAACCTCGAGCGATGCGCGGCAGAACGCCGGCAGGTCTTCGGGCTTTCTCGAAGTCACCAGATTGCCGTCCACTACCACTTCGGCATCCTCATACTTGGCGCCGGCGTGGATCACGTCGTCCTTAATGGCGAAGAAGCACGTGGCCCGCCGGCCCTTCAGCATATCCGCGGAGCACAACACCCACGCGCCGTGGCAGATCGCGGCCACCAGTTTCCCCTGCCGGTTCATCTCATGCACGAACTGGTTGGCCGCGGAATAACGGCGTATGATGTCGGGCGCGTAACCGCCGGGCACGACCACGCCATCGAAATCCGCGGCGTGCACGTTGTCATACGTCTCATCCGACTTGATGGGATAGCCGTGCTTGCTGGTGTAGGTTTCGCCGGCTTTGGCGGCGACCGTCACCACCTCCGCGCCGGCTTCCGTGAAGCGGAAATACGGATACCAGACTTCCTGGTCCTGGTAGATGTTGTCCACTAAAATGGCGATGCGCTTCCCTTTCAGTTCCATAACAAGCCCATCTTATCGCGGGCGCGTGGCCGCGGTGGCGCGCTCGGAGCCGAACTCTTCCTCGAACCGCTCGACTTTGGCCACGCGGCGGCGGTGGCGCTCGATGTCGGAGAAATGCGCGCTGAGATAGGTGCGCACCAGCTCGGCGGCCAGCTCGGGACCGATCACGCGCGCGCCCAGGCACAGCACATTCATGCCGTCGTCTTCTACGCCCTGGTGCGCGGAAAAGGTGTCGTGACAAGTAGCCGCGCGGATGCCGCGAAACTTGTTGGCCGCCACGCAGGCGCCGGCTCCCGAGCCGCAGATGAGCACGGCGCGGTCGGCTACGCCGTCGCGGAGTGCTTCGGCCACGGCGCGCGCGTAGTCGGGATAATCCACCGGATCGGTCGAATGGGTCCCGAGGTCAAGAACATGATGGCCGAGTTTCCGCGCTTCCTCGAGGACGCGTGTTTTGAGCGGAAAACCGGCGTGATCGGCTGCCACGGCAATTTTCATGCGGTTTTTCATCATAGCGCATCCCCGCCGTACCCCTGCGCAGCGGGGGCCTTGCAATACACCGGCGTCGCGAAGTGCTATTCTACGGCACGATGGGCAGGCTTCTGGAGCTGCTAACGGGACGCGACGCAAGTTTGCCGCTCGACCGCGCCGCGCTAGAGCTGGCGAGCATCGAGTTTCCCGGGTTGGAAGCCGACGATTTCGTTGCGTTGCTCGACTCGCACGCGGCGGAGTTGCGCGAGCGCCTGACGAGCGTGCCGGACGGCGAGGACTTCGTGCGCACAGCCAACCAGTACCTGTTCGATGAGCTGGGATTCCACGGCAACACCACTGACTACTACAATCCGCGAAACAGTTGCCTGAACGAAGTGCTGACCGCACGCATGGGGATTCCCATCACGCTCTCGGTAGTTTACATGGAGATCGCGCGGCGGCTGGGAAGGCCGGTGGCCGGCGTGGGCCTGCCCGGCCACTTCCTGGTGCGCTACGACGACGGGCGCTACTCCGCGTTCATCGACCCCTTCCACGGCGGCCAGTTGCTGAAACCGGATGACTGCTTCGAGTTGGCGCGCGAGGTTGCGCATGTGGAGATCGCGCCCGATTGCAGGTGGCTGGCCCCGGTAACCAAGCGCGATCTGATCCTGCGCATGCTCCGCAACCTGAGCGCCGCGTACACTTCGCGCGGCCAGACCGACAAGGCGATTGCGACGCTCGACCTGCTGATCCAGGCGAACCCCGATTCCCCGGACGAGTACCGGCAACGCGGCATCCTGCACACCCAGGCCGGAAGGATCATCGCCGCGAAGCAGGATCTGGCGCGCTACCTGGAGCTGATGAAATCGCCCGAGGAGCGCACGCGCGCCCAAGCCGAAGTGCAGCAGATCCAGCACTGGATCGCCTCGCTGAACTAGACAAGTTGTTGATTCCACGCTGATAATAGATCGCAGTTGACGCTGTCCAGGAGCTCGTGTATGATTATTCATGGGAGTGAATAAACATTCATGGGAGGCTCGGAAGCAGTGGCGACCCTGATAGCGGCTCAACCGGTCACGCAAGTTGCGGCAACGGATCTGGTGCGCGATCTGGACCTCACCGATGATGAAGTCCAGTGCCTGCTCGATCTGGCGGGGAAGGTGAAACGCACGCCGGCAAAGTTTGCGCGGGCGCTGGCGGGCAAGTACCTCGCCCTGCTGTTCGAGAAGCCGTCGCTGCGTACGCGGCTGACGTTCGAGCTGTCCATCAAGCAACTCGGCGGCGATTCGGTGGTGAGCGAAGGGCCGGTGGACGGGCGCGAGCCGCTCAAAGATGTCGCGCGCAACCTGGAGCGGTGGGTGCAAGGCATAGTGGCGCGCACATTTTCGCAGAGCACGATCGAAGAGCTGGCGCAATGGTCATCGGCGCCGGTGATCAACGCGCTGAGCGATCTCTATCATCCCTGCCAGGCGCTGGCGGATGTGTTCACGCTGCGCGAACGGTTCGGCGAATTGCGCGGATTGAAGCTGGCATTCGTGGGCGACGGCAACAACGTGGCGCATTCGCTGATGCTGACGGCACTGCGGCTGGGCGTGGATTTCGCGATCTCGACGCCGGAAGGTTATGCGCCGAATGCGGAGATCGTGGCGCAGGCCGAGGGGCTGGCTGCGGTATCGGGCGCGAGGCTCCAGGTGACCCACGATCCGGCCAAAGCTGTGGCCGGCGCGAGTGCGGTCTACACCGACGTGTGGACGAGCATGGGGAAAGAGAAGGAATCGGCGAAGCGGCGCAAGCAGTTCGCATCGCACCAGGTGAACGGCGGTCTGATGGCGCTGGCGCGCCACGACGCGGTGTTCATGCACTGCCTGCCCGCCAAGCGCGGCGAAGAAGTGACCGATGCAGTGATCGAATCGGGGCAATCCATCGTTTTCGACCAGGCCGAGAACCGGCTCCACGCACAGAAGGCGCTGCTGTTGATGATGTTGAGATAAAGCAGGTGCTAGGTGTTAGGTTCTAGGTGCTAGTGAAAAGCTACCGCGATCTGCTGGTTTGGCAGAGGGCGGTGGATCTGGTCGTTCGCTGCTACGAGTTGACGAAGCAGTTCCCTAAAAGTGAAACTTATGGACTGGCTGGCCAAATCCAGAGGGCCGCTGTGTCGTTACCGGCGAACATTGCCGAGGGACATGGACGGGAACACATCGGAGATTATCTGCGTCATCTTTCGATAGCGAACGGGTCATTGATGGAACTGGAGACGCATATTACTATCGCGCAGCGGCTGGATTATGTGGCGGCCGCGGATGCGGATGGTCTGCTCAAGGAGTGCGGCGAGCTCAGCCGCATGCTCAGCGGACTAACGAAAAGGTTGCGAGCAAAGACCCTAGAACCTAACACCTAGCACCTAACACCTATGACACCCACAAAGGTAGCCCTCGCTTATTCCGGCGGGCTGGACACTTCGATCATCATTCCCTGGCTGAAGGAGAACTATCACTGCGACGTGGTTGCGGTGTGCGGCGATATCGGGCAGGGGGATGACGAACTCGCCGGGCTCGAAGAGAAGGCGCGCAAGACCGGCGCCTCGGAAGTGCACATCGCGGACCTGCGCGAGGAGTTTGTCACCGAGTACTTGTGGCGCCTGGTGCGCGCGGGCGGAATTTACGAAGACAAGTATTTGCTCGGAACTTCCATTGCGCGGCCGCTGCTGGCGAAAAAGCAGGTGGAAGTGGCGCTGCGCACGGGCTGCGACGCGCTGGCGCACGGCTGCACGGGCAAGGGCAATGACCAGGTCCGGTTCGAGCTGACGTACAAGGCGCTCGCGCCGCAGCTTGCGGTGATCGCACCCTGGCGCGAGTGGACCATCCAGTCGCGCGAGGACGCGCTCGAATACGCCGCGAAACACAAGGTGCCGGTTTCGGCATCGACCAAGAAGATTTACAGCCGGGACCGCAACATCTGGCACATCTCGCATGAGGGCGGCGCGCTCGAAGATCCGGCCAACGCGGCGCCGGATGAGATCTGGATGCTCACCAAGAGCCCCAAAGACGCGCCGGATAAGCCCGCGGAAGTGACGATCGGATTTGAGAAAGGTGCGCCCGTTTCGCTCGATGGCGAGCGGCTGACGGGCGCAGTGCTCGTCGAGAAACTCAACAAGCTGGGCGGCGTGCACGGCATCGGGCGCATTGATCTGGTGGAGAACCGGTTCGTGGGGATGAAGTCGCGCGGCTGCTACGAAACGCCGGGCGGCACGCTGATTCTGGCGGCGCACCGTGAACTGGAAGCGCTGACGCTCGACAAGAACACGCTGCACTATAAGCAGCGGCTGGCGCTCGACTACGCCGAGATGGTTTACAACGGGTTGTGGTTCACGCCGCTGCGCGAAGCGCTGGACGCCTTCTTCGAGAAAGTTTCGGCAACCACGACCGGCGAAGTGACGCTGCGGCTCTACAAGGGCAACCTGGAGCCGGTGAGCCGCAAATCGCCCTATTCGCTCTACTCGCTCGACATCGCGAGCTTCACCATGGGCGCGAGCTACGATCAGAAAGACGCGCGCGGGTTCATCAACCTGATCGGGCTGCCGATCCAGGTGCGGGCGGCGCTCGAAGCCACGAAGAGCGGCAAGCCCGCGGCGCACGCATGAAGCTTTGGGGAGGGCGCTTCGAGAGCGGGCCCTCCGAGGTTTTCGAGCGCTTCTCCGGCTCGCTCGACTTCGATAAGCGGCTGATCGATGCCGATATTCGCGGCTCGCAGGCGTTCGCGCGCGCGCTCGAACGCGTGGGAATCCTGACGGCGGACGAACGCGCGCGGATCGTCGATGCTTTCGAGCAGATTCGCACGGAGGCAGTCGACGACCCGAGGTTCTTCGACGGCGCGACCGACGAAGACGTCCACACGCTCGTCATTCGCAAGCTCAAGGAGCGGGCGGGCGACGTCGCGGACAAGATCCACACCGGGCGCAGCCGCAACGAGCAGGTTTCGCTCGATATGCGGCTGTGGCTGCGGGAGGAGTGCGATCGGGCGCGCGGGCTGATTGCCGATCTCGCCGGCACCCTGCTCAATCTGGCTAATCGTTACCCCGACGCCGTCATCCCCGGCTACACGCATATGCGGCGCGCGCAGGCGGTGCTGTGGCCGCATTATCTGCTGGCGTATTTCGAGATGCTGGCCCGCGACGCGGAGCGTTTTGTGGAGGCGCGGCGGCGGGCGAATGTGCTACCGCTCGGCTCGGGCGCGCTTGCGGGCAGCGGGTTTCCGTTCGATCGCGAAGCCATCGCGCGCGATCTCGGTTTCGCAGCCGTCACGCGCAACAGCATGGACGCTTCGGCGGACCGCGATTTTGTTCTCGACTTTCTCTACGCGGCCTCGACCACCATGCTGCACCTGAGCCGGCTGGCCGAGGACTGGATTCTCTATTCGAGCGAGGAATTCGGCTGGATGGAGCTGGGCGATGAAGTGACCAGCGGGTCCAGCCTGATGCCGCAGAAGAAGAATCCGGACTCGCTCGAGTTGATGCGCGGCAAGTGCGGGCGCGTGATCGGGTGTTTGAACGCGCTGCTGGTGACGGTGAAGGGCCTGCCGCTGACGTACAATCGCGACATGCAGGAGGACAAGGAGCCGTTGTTCGAGGCGGCGGATCAGTTGGCGGCGTCGCTCGAAATGGCGCGGGCGGTAGCGGAATCGGTGGAGCTGCACGTTGACCGGCCGCGTCAGGCTGCGGCCGAGAGCTGGGTGGTGGCGACGGATCTGGCGGAAGCGCTGTCACGGGCGGGCGTGCCGTTTCATCGCGCGCATCAGATCGTGGGCAAGCTGGTGCTCGAAAGCGTACGGCGCGGCAGGAAACCGGCGGACTGGACGGCGGCGGAGCTCGAGGCGTTCGCGCCCGAATTCCGGCCGGAAATGGCGCGGCTGCTCGATCCGGCGGAAGGCATGAAGTCGCGCGAAGTGCCCGGGGGCACCGGTCCCCAGGCGGTGGCCGGGGCGCTGGCTGAAGCGCGCGCGCGCCTGGCGCAGATGCACGCATGAGCAAGAGCTTCCGTCAGGGACAGATTCTCAAACTCGTTCACGCGAAATCCATCTTCACCCAGGACGAGCTGGCGCAGGAGCTCAAGAAGCTCGGCGTGGCGGCTACGCAGGTAACGCTATCGCGCGACATCCGCGAGCTGGGGCTGGCGAAGACGCCCGAAGGCTACCGGCAGATCACCGAGTCCGACGCCGGCCCCACGCTCGAAACACTGGCCGCGGAATTTCTGCATGACGTGCGGCTGGCGCAGAACCTGATCGTGCTGAAAACCTCGCCCGGGCATGCCAATTCGGTGGCCGTAGCGCTCGATGACGAAGAGTGGCCGGAGGTGGCCGGCACGCTCGCGGGCGATGACACGATTCTGGTGATCGCGCCGGACAATGCAACCGCGGAAAAGGTCCAGGCGAAGTTCATGGCCATGCTGGAAGGCGAGCGCTGAAGGGTCATCTCCCGCGACGGCCGGACAGGGGGGCCGGCCGCACAGTCCCCGGGGCCGGAGACGGTTGACGGGAGGTGTGAATGGGTGGATACTCATCTGGGAGGGAGGGCGCACTATGCCCAAGGCCCGATTCATTGCGCTTCCACTGCTGGCCGTGGCTTCCGCGGCCGGAATTCCCGCGTTCGGACAGTCGGTAGTTTCCACCCATTCCGGCTTGGTTTACTTCTTCGTGGGGTCGGTGTATGTCGGCAACGAACACCTGGAGCAGAAGTTCGGGAGGTTTCCGGACATCGGCGAGGGCAACGAGCTGCGGACGGCGCTTGGCCGGGCGGAGGTGCTGCTGACCCCCGGAGTCTTCCTCCGTCTCGACGAGAACAGCTCCATCCGGCTGGTTTCGAGCAAATTCTCCGACACGCGGGTCGAGCTGCTGACGGGTTCAGCCATTGTCGAAGTGACCGAGACGGCTCCGGACACGGCGGTGAAGCTGATCTATAAGACCTGGCAGATGCGGATTCCGAAGAAGGGCGTGTACCGGGTCGATACTGAACCGGCGCGCGTGCGCTCGTATCAGGGCGAAGTCGAAGTGGCCGCCGATGGCCGGCCTGACCCGGTGGCGGTGCAGGAGGGAGAGGTTCTGCCGTTGGCGGACGTTCTGCTCGCCGAGCCATCCACCACCTTCGCGAACGATGATTTCAAACTCTGGGCCATGAACCGGAGCCAGGCTATTTCGGCAGACAACACCATAGCGGCGGGAATCGTGGATGACCCGGGCCAGATCGACAGCTCCGGGATGGCATCGGGCGGGTACACCTACTTTCCGATGACGGGCATTCCGTCTCTGGATATCGGCAACCCGTACGGCCTGAGTTTCTGGAGTCCGTTCCAGTCCACGTTGGCCGCGGTCTATTTCCCGTCTTACTTATATGCACCGCTCTATGGATGGCCGAGTGGGCTATGGCTTCATCCCGGACGGCCGTTATTCCCGTCACCATTTCCGATCGGAACCTATCCGACGCGCCCGCTGCCGCATCTGCCCAGCAGCCCGCATCCCACGACTCCACCTCCGGCGGTCCATGTCGGCACGGGGGGCGTACACGTTGTCGTCGCTCATCACTAAACAGGGCGAGCGGAAAAGCGGCTATTGCGACGGTGCGTAGTAACCGAGTCTCCAGTGCACTTTGAGGCTGGGGACGCCGGGGGGCTGATTCACCTTCACTTCCACGCGGCGGTACTGTCCATCCTTCTTCTGGTTTTTCGGCGAATAAGCCAACACGTACTGGTTGCGCAGCTCGATCCCGATCCTGACAGCAACATTGGGCAGGTCGGCGGGATCAGACGCGCTGAACGCGCGCCCTCCGGTTTGTTCCGCAAGTTCGGAGAGCAGGCGCGGGCCGGAGACCTCCTCCTTGCTTAAG
>JASHOO010000334.1 GCA_030041035.1 Bryobacteraceae bacterium
CCGAGCGCGTCATCCAGGCCATGCGCAAGGCACTCGACGACCCCGCAGCGCACATCGACATCCTCGAGCTCAGCCGCTATCCGGTTCCACAGGGCGACCTGCAATTCGATCGCGCCACTCTCCCCATCGGCACTGAAGCTCCCGTTCTGTGGCGAGGCTCGGTCCTCTATGCCGGCGGGCGCAAGTTCGGAATCTGGGCCAGCGTGACACTGCGCGTTCACGGCGTTCGCGTCGTGGCTACCCGAGATCTCGCCGCGGGCAAACCGGTTCAAGCCGGTCAGGTCAGGCTCGAGCCGTGTGACGTCTATCCCGTCATGAACGGCCCCGCGCCCTCGCTCGAGTCGGTCATCGGCTACGTTTTGCGCAATCCCGTTTCCGCCGGCGCCGTCATCACCCCCGCCATGGTGGATGCTCCCAAGGAAGTCGAGCGCGGCGACCTGGTTCACGTAGAAGTTCACAGCGGCGCAACCCTGCTCAAGCTCGATGGCAAGGCGGAATCCGCCGGCCGCCACGGCGAACCCATCAAGGTGCACACTCTCGTCAACGGAAAAAGTTTCTCGGCGCGCGTTACCGGCAAAGACCGCGTGGTTGTCACCGCCAGCGCCGACTCGAATTCTCAGGACCCTAAACCATGACGTTCATTGGCCATCATTCGCGTATTCTCAGTCGAGCGGCACTGGCCGCGCTGGTCGCCATTGCCCTTCCCTGCTTCGCCGGATCGGATAGTAAGAAGAAAGACCAGAAACCTCCCGAGCCGTCTCCCCTCGATCGATATATCCAGGAGGCGATGCGCAATGCGCCCGCCAACGCCGGCCCGGTTTCCGCACCCGGCTCGGCTTGGACGCCCGCTTCGCGCCTGCTCGATCTCGGCAGCGACGTGCGCGCCCGCCACGTCGATGACCTGGTCACCGTCCTCGTCTCGGAAAACGTCAGCGGCGATGTCACCGGCGTCACCAAAACTTCGCGTGCTTCAGCCGCCAAGTCCGCCATCACCTCTTTGGGAGGCATCACCAAGGCCACTGGACCTTTAGCCAACCTCGCCAACCTCGCCACCAACACCTCTCTCGATGGCGAAGGAACCACCTCGCGCCAGACCACCTTCACCGCCGAGCTCGCCGCCCGCGTCACTCACGTGCTTCCCAACGGCTATCTCGTAGTCGAGGGATCCAAAGATATTCAGGTCAATTCCGAGCGCCAGAACGTCGTGGTCCGCGGCGTCGTCCGCCCCGCCGACCTCGACCTCACCAATACCGTCCTCTCCTATCACATGGCCCAGGTCGAAGTCCGCATCAACGGCAAAGGCGTCGTCAACGACGTCGCCCAGCGTCCCAACTTTCTCTACCGCCTCTTTCTCGGACTCCTTCCCTTCTGAGACGACGGCATGAAAAAAACCATCGCCATTTTCCTTCTGGTGCTCGCGCTTCGAACCGCTCCCTCAGCTTCCGCCGCAACGCGCCTCAAGGAACTGGTCGCGCTCGGCGGCGTGCGCGACAATCAGTTGATCGGCTATGGTCTCGTCGTCGGTCTCAACCAGACCGGCGACCGCCAGCAGACCCTGTTCTCCGCCCAGAGCTTGACCAATTTGCTCGAGCGCATGGGCCTCACCGTCAACCCCACTTCCATCACCGTGAAGAACACCGCGGCTGTCATGGTGACCGCCACGCTTCCGCCCTTCGCCCAGCCCGGTTCGCGCATCGACGTCACCGCAGCCGCCATGGGCGACGCCCAGAATCTGCAAGGCGGCATTCTGCTGCTCACCGCTCTCCGCGGCGCTGACGGCCAGATCTACGCCGTCGCTCAAGGCCCCGTGGTCACCGGCGGCTTCGTCGCCGGACGCGGCGGCGCCAACAACCAGACCGTCAATCATCCCACCGTGGGACGCGTTCCCGCCGGCGCTATCGTCGAAGTCCCTGCGCCTTCCGTCGTTCCCGTCAAGCTCGTTCAGTTGCAGCTCCACGATGCCGATTTCACCACCTCCGCGCGCATCGCCGAAGCCGTCAACAAGAAGTTCTCCTCCACCGGAACACCCCTCGCCAAAGCCGAGAATTCCGCGCTCGTCACCGTGACCATCCCTCCCGACTTCGCCGGCCACTCCACCGAATTCATCTCCGCGCTCGAAATGCTCTCCATCGATGCCGACCGCCCCGCGCGCGTCGTCATCAATGAGCGCACCGGAACCATCGTCATGGGCGGCGACGTTCGCGTCTCGCCCGTCGCCATCATGCACGGCAACCTGACTCTGCAAATTCAGACCAATTACGCCGTCTCGCAGCCCGGTCCCTTTTCGCAGGGCAAAACCGAAGTGGTCCCGCAGGTCAGCGTCGGCGCCAAGGAAGAGAAGTCCCGCAACGTCGTGCTCAAGGAAGGCGCCACCATCGAGGAGCTCGTGCGCGCGCTCGCCGCCATCGGCTCCACACCGCGCGACATCATCGCGATCCTGCAAAACCTCCGCGCCGCCGGAGCCCTCGAAGCCGAGCTGGATGTGATCTGATATGTCCGATCTCAGCATCTCCGCACCTCAAGTCCCCCTTCTTTCCCCGGGCCTCGACACTCCCGCCAAGGGCGACACGCCGGAGAAAATCGAAACCGCCGCCAAGCAATTCGAGGCGCTGCTCATCGCTCAGATGATGAAATCCATGCACGAAGACGGTGCCAAAGGATGGCTCGGCGAAGAGGACGAGTCCTCGGAATGCGCCACCGAAATGGCCGAAGAGCAATTCGCTCAAGCTATGGCCAACGGCGGTGGCCTCGGCCTCTCGCGCATGATCATCGAAGGCCTTTCCCGGGCCTCCGAGGCGGAAACCAACCGCCAAGCCAACGTTGCCGAGGACGTAAAGCCTTGATATCGTGATTGATACCTTCTGTCTTACTAGAATTTGGCTATTGCTGGACGATAAGAACTTTAGGTGATGTATGCGGATAGAACCCACTGGTAAAGGCGCACCCGTCAGCCGGTCGTCTCCGGCCCAGCCGGGAACTCCCGCGGCGCCGGCCGCCCCCGCCGGCTCCGATCGCGTGGACTTGTCCGCCCTGTCGCAAGCCGCCGCCGGCCTCGCGCCCGAAAAGCTCGAGCAGATCCAGGCCGAAGTCACCGCCGGCAGCTACCACCCCGACGCCGCTGAAGTCAGCGAGAGCATCGTGGATTTCTACCTGATTCCCCCGGAATAACGCCGCATTCTACCGGATTTCCCCGAGTAGAGCAGTCGGAGCCGCGACCGAAGGAAGCGGTTAACGCCTAGCGTTCCGCCGCGGCCAACACCGCCTCATCCACCGGGTAGTTGGGGGCCCAGTTATCGTTGCCCGGAACGTCGATTTTCTCCCACGCTTCCGACAGCTTCTCCAGCAGGCCCGCAACCTCAGCCAACGGCGCATCCTTCTGCTCAAAATTCGCCGCCAGCAAACGGCGCTGCATGAAGTCGTAAAGGTGAGCGAGCCGGCTCGCCAGCACCGGATCTGCTTCGTGATTCAGACAGAAGCTCAACTCGCGCAGCGCACCCCATGCTTTATTGACGGCTCGCGTTCGCGCTGCAATGTCGCCGGCCTGCACGTAGCTGCGCGCCTCGCAAACCGAATCGTTCGCGGTCCGGTAGAGAATCCGAACCAATTCGATCGGGTCCGCCGATAAAATCCTGGCTTCTAAGTAGTTGTCGTAGGGGTTGGCCGGCATCAAAGGGCTCCTGCTTTGCTTATCGGACCGGCTTCAGGTTTTTTTCTTATCCCGCTCAGGCTAATGTGGAGACAATGCTGGAGGCGCTTTTCCCCAACGTTTGAGCCAGTTGCAAGATATATTCCGGTGGAATCTGGTCCACCACCTGCTGCGTCGAGCGGTCGATGATCTGAATCACAGGCATCCGTGAATTCCGGTCGATCTGAAACGTGATCTCGTTGTTTTCCCCAAACACCCCGGCCTCGTTGACCGCCTGAACCGCTTGAACCAAGTTGCGATTGTTGGCCGCCTGTTCCGGCGGTATTGGAGCTTGGGCAGGCACGGCGGCCTGAACGGCTACTGCTGCTCCACTGATCCCAGAGATGTCCATAACGCCAGTCTTTCTTCGACGGGGCTTGTTCTGCTCCCTCACTACACCTCTTCGGCTAAATTAAATGAGTTTTTGTAACTTTTTATCTAAAGTTTTTTGGTTAGCGGTCGATCTTTATAACCGGATGAAAACCCACGCTCCTTTGTGGCCGATAATTAGCGTTTTGGCCGTCCCGCTCGCCGCGATGGCCCAAACCCAGGCTCCGCCGCCCGCGCCCAAAAGCTCGCTCGACACCACGGTGCAGAAGCAGCGCGAGTCCACGCTCGCCGCCATGCAGGCCTCGGTTGAGAAGCAAAAAGCCGCCGTCTCGGCCTCCCTCGCCTCCTCTATCGGTAAGCAGGGACAGACTTTAGCCGGGAAAGACTCGTTCTTCATTCTGGCTCCGTTAACCCCGCCCCCGCCGGTAGTCGTGTCCCAAACCGCCATGCCCGACATGGCCTGCGACCCGGTTCCAGAAGACAGCGTAGCGCCCTTTGTACTGGGGGCGGCCCAGCGTGAAAGTCTTGATCCGAAACTGGTTAGCGCCGTCATCGAGCAGGAGTCCGGATTCCGCCCCTGCGCGATCTCCGATAAGGGCGCCGAGGGCCTCATGCAGCTCATGCCCGATACCTCCGACCGGCTCAGCGTGAAAGATCCCTTCGATGCCAAGCAGAATATCGATGCCGGAACGAAGTATCTAAAGGAATTAATCACGAAATACAGCGGCAACCTGGCGCTCGCTCTGGGCGCCTACAATGCCGGCCCGGATACCGTCGATCAGGCGGGCGGCGTCCCGAATATCCCGGAAACCACGGATTACGTCAAGGCGATCCTGACCAAGCTGGGGCTGCCGGTCCCCGCAACACCCGCTCCCGCGACACCAACTGCGGCTACACCAACTGCGGCCACACCAACTGCCGCCCCCATTACCGATCCGGTTCCTCCCGCGCCCGCCGCGCAACCGCAACCATAACTACTGCGCCGCACGCGACTCTTCCAGGCTCGCTAAAAGGTGCGTGTGGTTATATTTCCGTGCCAGGTCGAGCGCCGTCAGCCCATCGTTATTATGCGCGTTCGCGCGAGCGCCGGATTTGATGAGCAGATCAACCAGGCCGGAATCGCCGTAGTCGATCGACGCCGCATAGAGTAGCGGTGTCATCCCGTTGTTATCCACGTGATTCACGTCGGCGCCGCGCTCGATAAGCAGGCGAGCCATCTCAACCCGGTTCGAGATCGCCGTCCAGGCGAGAGACGTCATGCCGTCACTATCCACTTCGTCCACTTTGACGCCGGCTTCGAGCAGGGCGCCGACGGCTTCGGTTCGCGTCGTCGTCGCAAGGAACAGGATCGGCGAGTAGGGCAAGAAGCCGATAACGATCATCTTGTCGTCCACGCGATCGCCACTCCGCAACAGCCGTGGAATGATATCGCTGTTACCCGAGAATGCAGCAAGGAACGCCGGAAATGCATTGAACAGCGGCGCTCCCTGTCCCTTCGGCAGGCGCACCCGAGCACCGTGATCGAGCAGCAGATTCATCGCCGCAAGCGAATTCGGATACTGCGCGGTCACGAGCAGTGCGGAATACTTGCTTTTCGATCGCGCCTCAACATTGGCGCCGCGATCGATCAGCAGCTTTATCTTTTCGGCATCAGGTGCGGCGAGCATGAGCACCGTGACGCCTCCGGCTTTGGTCGCGGAATTGGGGTCGAAACCGCCATCGAGCAGCTTCTGTACATCCGCGGCGCTGCCGAACAGCAATGTTTCCACCCACGGCTCGATCGCGCCGGGGTCGGCTTCCTTGAGAGTCAACGGGCTGGGCTTCGCCGGCCCGAGCGCTTCGGCGAGTGCGATCACGGCGAAACTCCCACCCATGGCGGAAATGAATTGGTCGTGCCCATAGGGATAGCCGGTTTCGAAATACGGCGGGCTCACGGGCGCGGGCGGATGCAGGCGCGAAGCCACGTGCCAGGAACCATCCGCAGCCTGGGTGCGGACGAGCCACTCGATGCCGCGGCGCCAGGCGGGATCGGTGATCGGGACTCCGCCCGCGTCGTGCGAGGCGACCAGCGCCTCACCAGTCGAATACGCATCGCTTGACCGGCCCTCGATCGAATTCCAGCCGCCATCATCCTGCTGCCCGGCCATGAGCGCGGCCGCTAGCTTCCGGAGCGCGGCCTCGCCGGCCCCGGCCCAATGTGCACCGAGCAACTGGTAGGCGCGTTCTTCGGTCGCGTGCGGCTGCCGCGAGAGTAGCCAAGTTCGCGCCCGCTCGGCCCGCACCGCGAGGTCGGCCTTTTGGCTCGGGTGCGCGTAAAGCTGAATAGCGCGGAGGGAAACGGCTGTGGCGGTGACCCTGCTGTACGATTGCGGCGGCCGCTCGTCGGCGGTTTCCCAGTGGCCATCCGCCTCCTGAAGGGCTGCGAGAAAACGCGCGGACGCGGCGGTCGCCAGCCCGGGACGCACACCGGCGGCGTTGGCGGCAATCATCTCGAATGCGTCGTCCATGCCGGGATCAATGATGTGGGAGCGCTCGACGGCGCGTTCGAAATCGGCAAAGTGGCCGAACGCGGCGGCGGCGTCCGCGTGAGCGGCCTTTTCGTCGACGGGGATGCCGTGCTCGCGCGCGGCACGAAAGGCCAGCGCGGGCAGGATCTGCTGGTGGCAGGAGGCGCAGCTTTGTTTCGTGTACCACCCCTTCTGGCTCTGCTGAATGATGGCGACCGCCTTGGTTGCGGCTTCCTGAATCCGCGCGGCCGAGGGCTCGCCGGCGTGCACGGCGGAAATCGCGTACAGCATCGAGAGCCAAAGCTTCATATCGCTCCTCCCCGTTTCGCTTTCGCCATCGTAACTGAGCGGTTGGGTGGTGTCAAAAAGTCGCAGAGTCGTGAAAGAGCGCCCGGGAGCAAGTGCGTCAGCTTTTCTGTACAATCATCAAAGCCTGAAGTCAGGCCGAGCGATTCCAGGGCCGGTGTCGAGAAGGGGCATCATGGTGAGCGCAAACGGTCACCGATCGTCGTCTGGTTCATCCCGTTGCTGATTGGTTTCATCGGATTTTACCGGGTGACGCAGAGCCCGACCTTCGAGACATATCGGGCTGTAGACATCGTTCAGCTACTCGGCTCCGGCGTGTGCTTCGGGGCAGCTCTGGTAGGCGTGATCTTCGTGTTGCGCGGCGCGCGGCGCTGATGTTCGAAGTGGCATGGCCCCGCAGAAATAGCCAAGACGGATTACCGACAGCCACGGCGCGGCCGCTCAAGTTGAGCGGCGGAAAAAATGGAAGTTGTTGAACCGTAACGTGCGAGAACAGCTTCGGCCGCTCAAGTTGAGCGGCGCGGGCCCGGAAAAGGGGGGACGGGGTGTCCGTCCCCGGTTTTCGGGACGATTTCGCCGGACGGCGTCGCATAAAACAGGCGATCAACCCCACGCTGATCATGGTGAGGCCCATCGAGCCCGGCTCCGGAACTGTCGTGGTCGTCGGGGTCCCGGTCAAGGTTATCGTCGCTGAAAAGTTCTCCAACACAAATCCCGTGGACGCCTCGTCGGCAAGGACCGTCTGATAAGGAGTACCAAGCGGAGCGTCGAAATCCCCTATCCATGATATCCCGCCGGTGTTCGTCACACCTTCAAGTTCCCAAAGGGCCTGAGCCAGGCCGGGTGGGGGAGGGTTGTTCAGAAAACTGATAGGCGATCCGACCGGAGTGCAGGTCTGGCCGACTGCGGGAGCCGCCGAGCACTCGGTGCTGGAAAAGAGTCCGGGCCGAATGAAATCGATCAACAACTGCGTGGTGATACCGTCATTATTGAAGGTCATGAACGTTGCCGGTGCAAAGCCGGCGCCACCCACGATGTCAGGCGGATTCGTCAAATTGCCGATGTTGGCAGCGTCAGTGCCGGCAATCGCTGCGGGGATATCTCCGTTCGGCAAACCCGAGGCCGAGATATCGACCTCATCTTGCAGCGTCTCGGTGGGGTTCTCCCAAAGGATGCAGGCTGTGTTAGCGGGGCAGGTGCCGGCGGGCGTAACGACGCCCCCTGCTTCGGGCACAGTGAAGACCACGATCCCGGTAATGTTGAAGGTGCCGTTCGTAATGGTGGACGCGAGTGAAGCCTGTACCAGGCCAACCAACAGCAGCGGTGTCCCTAACGTTGTTAATCGCATCGCGTCATGCGCCCATTCAGCGTTATAAGCCAGGGCACCTTCGCAATTCTGACACCACCGGCTCAAGCCAACAGGATCAACTGTTTACTTTCCTTCAATGCCATCTTTAAGGAGAATCTTCAGGACTTAGATCCAAACTTCGGCTGGTGCAAGTTCGTTAACAACAACGCCACTGCTTCGTTTGGTCGCGTTTCGGTGCCGGGCAGGCTTCGCTACGAAAGGGCTCTAGTTGGGAATCACAGGCAAAATGAGACGCGAGGGATGCAGGCGATCGTGGTAAATGATTTGATCAGCTTTGCGGAGGACGGTTTCGTCGGCGATGGGGCGGCCGGTGTTGTGTGGAAAAGGGGGACGGAGGTGTCCGTCCCCGGTTTTCCGCGCGTCCCCGGTTTTCCGCGTCCTCGGTTTTCCGGTTTTCCGGTTCTGGACTTGTAACGGCTGAACTGCAAGACTGGATCGATTCGAGGACGTAAAGCCTATGACAGACTGGTTCGCGCGCCCCGTCCTACACGTGGCGGACGTTGAGGCCTCGATCCGCTTTTACGTTGACCGGCTCGGCTTCACCAGCTCCTGGCGCTATGAGGAGGGAGGCAGAGCGTACGTCGCGCAGGTCGAGCGGGAGGGCTGCGCGCTGATTCTGTCCGACCAGTGGCCGGAGAAGGTTAGCAAGGGGCTGATGTTCATTTCCTTGAACCTCGAGCGCGACGCCCAGATCGCCGCGTTGGATGCCCTGCGTGCGGAACTCGAGGCCAAGGGCGTTCCGGTCAAAGAGGGTTGGTGGGGCTACCGGCTTCTGGTCGTCAATGATCCCGACGGCAATCAACTCTTCTTCAACTATCCGAAGGAGACTGCACCCGGAGGCAGCCAGGATTGATGGCCGATCGCTGTCGTGGACGGCTGGTGAGCTTGTGGATCCTGCTGATTGCCGCTGCTGCGCAGGGAGGGGGCGCCGAATCGGGATCGGTGTGCGAGGTTTTGAAACATCCGCGCGAATACCTGGAACAAGCATTCACGTTCACGGGAAGGTTCTACTACGGCGTGCATGGCGTCTTTTTCCTGCCGGCGGAGAGGTGCGGCGGTCACGTGTCGATTCGGCAGTTGGCTGGTACCGCCGAGACTTCGCGAACGCGATCACCGGCTGTTCACAGCAGAGGGGAAAATTGTCATTCACCAGCAGACGCCTGAGCCGATGATCGGCAAGCCGGCTGAGGTAGTAGCGTTCTCGATCGAGCACCTAGAAGAGATTTTGGAGTTTCTGCATCCGCCGACGTGATTGACGAACACGGCGATCAATTCGGCATCACCGGCAGGATCAGCCGCGAGGGATGCTCGCGGTCGTGGTAGATGATCTGGTCGGCCTTGCGCAGCACGGTCTCGTCGGCGATGGGACGGCCGGTGTTGGGATTGCGGTCGAAGCGCGGGAAATTGCTCGAGGAAATTTCCAGCCGCACGCAGTGACCTTTCAGGAAAACGTTGCTGGTGACGCCGGCGTCGATGTTCAGCTCGTAGATCTGGCCGGGAACGGCGAGCTCCGGTTTTTCGAGTGAGTCGCGGTAGCGGAGGCGCAGAATGCCGTCGGTCAGGTTGCGCGCTTCGCCGTTAGGGAAGACGTCGACGAGCTTGGCGGTGAAATCGGTGTCGGGCGCGGAGGTCGCGGCGTAGAGGACCACGCGCACGGGGCCGATGACTTCGAGATCCTCATGCACAGGCGGCGTGGTGAACACCAGCACGTCGGGACGGCGCTCGACGGCGCGCTGATCCATGGGGCCCCAGGGAAAGACTTTGGGATTGCAGCAATTCGAGCCGCCCGTGGTGGGGACGGGACTGGCGGGATCGAACTCGAAGCGGTCGGGCTGGGATCGGCGCGGAGGGCGCGGGTCCAGAGAGCCGCTGCCATCGAGAGTGTTGGCGCGGCCGTCGCTGACGAAATAGAGCGGAGTCATTTTGGCTTGCGCGGGCGGCCATTCCTGCTCGTCGCGCCAGTGGTTGGAGCCCATGACGAAAATGTGCGCGGGCGGGGTGGACATGATGGGGGTGTCTTTGGACTTCAGCCACTGATCGAACCACTCGACCTGCATGCGGCGGATGGGCGCGCTGGAGTCCTGGCCGAAGTCGATACCCGCGAACTTCAGCGACATATTGTGCGGCCAGGGGCCGACGACGATGCGATCAACGCCGGAATTGGCGCGCAGGGCGGCGTAGGCTTCGAGATCGCTTTCGACGAAGCAGTCGTACCAGCCGCCGACGATGAAGACCGGGACGTGAATGCGATCGATGTGTTCGCGCGTGCTCAGGTTGCGCCAGAAGGCGTCGTAGGCCGGGTGATCCAGCACGGTTTGCAGGATGGGGCTGCGCTGGCCGGTAGCGGCGAAGTCGGCGTGCCGCAGAGGAAGTGCGCGGACGAAGCTGGCGAAATCGGGCGGCGAAAATCCGGGCGCGCGGAGATTTTCCGACATCCACAGCAGGCGGTGGCCGAGCTGGAGCGCGCCGCCGGTCGAATAGTAGCGGTCGCGGTAATCGTCGTCGCCGGCCACAGTGGGGGCGATGGCTTTCAAGTGCGGGTTATCGAGCAGCGCGGCTTTCCACTGCACGATCCCGAGATACGAACCGCCGAGCATGCCGATTTTGCCATCGGACCACGACTGGCTCGCAATCCAGTTCAAGGTATCGTTGCCGTCTTTAGGTTCCTGGCCGAGGGGATCGAAGAGGCCCTCGGATTGGTAGCGGCCGCGCGCATCCTCCACGACCATGGCGTAACCGTGATCTAAAAACAGACGGAAGGTGGCGGGAAGGTCGTCGCCCTTGTTGTAGGGCGTGCGCACCAGGATGGTGGGGAAGCGGCCGGTCTGGGCGGGCAGGAAGATATTGGCGGCCAGATGCACGCCGTCCTGCATGGGCACTTTCACGTTGAGGCGCTTGACGATTTCCGGCGCGAAGGCGAACGCGAGGGTGCCGGAGGCGATCAGCGAGATGAGTGGCTGCAGGCGCACAAGGTTTTCCAATACTCGTCCGCGACGCGATCCGGTGAATGGAAGGTCTGTACGTGGCCGGCTGCCCGGCGGCCGATTTCACCGGAGGTCTCGGGAAGCAACGCAGCTAACCTACTATGTTCCGTCAAACTGGCGGTTTCAGCAACACCGCGGGCCACGCGCAAGCAGGCGGTTTCGGGGTAGCGGGACGACTCTTCGCTATCGGTCACGAGCACGGCTTTGCCGAGGCCCATGAGGCGCACGCCGATGCCGGAGGTTTCACCGGCCGCGGGATCGCGCAGGTTGATGCAGGCGTCGGCGGCCAGGGCGGCGAGCCAGAACTCGCGCTCCGGCAAATGGGGAAGGCGCAAGACTCCCGGCTGCGCGGCCATGAGGGGTTCGGCGGCGCGGGCGAGGTCGGGCGACGTGAATTCGCCGGCCACCAGAAGCGCGGTATGCGGCAGCTCGCGGTGGAGGATTTCGAATGCGCGGAGAACGGCCAGGAGGCGCTTCGATTCGCGCAGATAGCCGAACACGCCGAACAGGAAGCTGCGCGGAGCAAGGCCCAGCGCGCTGCGGAACCGGATCACATCGGCTGTGTGCGGCAGAAGCGGCGGAGCGAACAGATGCGGAATCTCGACGATCTGCGCTCGGGGCGCGTGCTCGCGCACCAGGCGCGCGGCGGCGGGATTGTGCACCACGACGATGCGCGCGGATTCGGCGATGCGGCGCAGCATGGGCCAGGCGTAGTAGCGCTGGTCGAAACCGGAGCGGGCACGGTCGCGCCAGAATTGATGAGCTAAATCGCGGCGCCATTCGCCGTAATTGTAGACGAACTCCTCGACGTAGTCGCGCTCCGGGAGCCATCCCAGGAAAAATTGATGCAGCACGGCATCGTGCAATACCACGACGCCCGGCTCCCGGAGTGCTCGCTGGTAGATTTTGCGGTGAAGCGGATGGTTGCCGAGGTGGTAGAGGCGGACA